>CAYPYX010000010.1:0-69428 GCA_964415065.1 uncultured Rhizobium sp. | reverse complement strand
ACATCCCCCGAAAATAAAAAAACTCCAATAATGGCAACCGCAAACCTCTTTTTCATAAACAAATACAATCTTAAAACTAATACCCGAAATTTTTTAGTCGAAAATTGTCAAATTTTTCACGCGACGATAAAAACGCCAAACCCCTAAAATCGAAGCTATAAAGAGACCTATCGTAAATCCAGTCCAAATACCGTAAACTTCCTGACCTAATATTTCACCTAAATAATAGGACAAAGGCAGTGAAACCAACCAATATGAAATTATGGAAATGATACTTGCCCAAACCACATCTTTT
The DNA here is from genome assembly GCA_964415065.1 of uncultured Rhizobium sp. Lineage (GTDB taxonomy): Bacteria > Bacteroidota > Bacteroidia > NS11-12g > UBA955 > VMCP01. Next base: position 69,133 of record CAYPYX010000010.1, on the reverse strand, counting down.
ATTCCACGAAGTAAACCCATAGCACCTGCTTGAATACCATCAGACAATTGAAATAGTGCAGCTAAGAAAAACAACGGCAACACAAAGGGCATTACATCCGATTCTGCTTTATACAAATGGGCTATTTGCTCGTTAAACACAATAAAACCTCCGGCGTTAAGAATCTCAAAAACACCTAAAAGGAAAAATGTAACATGGGCCACACGGCGAATTTTCAATGGGTTGTGCTCACCGTATCCATTTCCGGCCATGATACTTCCCGCCATAGCAATTCCACTCGCAACCATATAGGTAAACGAAGCGGCACTCAAAGCCATAGCATGTGCTGCCAATTGAGCTTCTCCGTACCAACCAACCATAACTCCCGAAAAAGCAAAGCATGCCCATTCAGCAAACGTCTGCAATCCTAACGGGAAACCAATCTTCCAAATAGCGAATGACTCATCCCAAATTTCCTTCAATTTGGGCATTACCTTGGGCAGATATTGACTCATTAATTTCGAATATCGGATATACCAAAGTCCAGCTAGAGCCATTGCAATTCTTGAAATCAATGTAGCCCAAGCTGCGCCTTCATAACCTAAATTCGGACAGCCCCAATTACCATATATTAGCAGCCAATTCAATAAAACATTCAGTAGCAATCCACCAATGGTTATGAACATTGAAATTTTAGTATGACCTAACCCATCTGTAAATTGACGCGCCGTTAGAAAAATCAACATGGGCAAAATTGACCATGCAACTATTTTCAAGAATCGCGGGGCAATTTCGTTGACAGCATCAGTTTGCTTCAACCAATGAAAATTGGATATGAGTATTCCCAAAATTATTAACTGAAATACAAAAAGAATCACACTCACTAATAAACCAGCGCGATAGGTTATGAATCCTTTGAGCGGATTACCTTCACCAACCTTGATACTCACTAATGTACTTACAGCAAATAATATCCCGAAGGTTAGTCCACTCAACATAAAGAATATGTTGTTAGCCTGATTTACCCCTGCTAAAGCTTCTTTACCCAAACCACCTACCATAATAGTATCAGCAACCCCCATTAAGGTTATACCCAACTGTCCGAGAATTATCGGATAAGACAATTTTAAAATTTCTGAAATCTCAGGACGATAGTTTCGAATAAAACGCAGCATTTCAATAAAAATCCCGCAAAAATAGGTGAATTAGCATGGAATCAATTCAAAATTCAGATTAAACCCAAGGGAATAGCGTTAAATCATGAAAAAGGCAACAATGTTTTGTAACTTTGCAGTTATGATTGACGTATTGTGGGAAGATAACCATCTAATAATTGTAAATAAGCCTGCTGGAGTTCCCACACAAGGCGACGAAACCGGTGATGCACATTTATTAGGCATGACCGAAGAGTACATTCGAGTAAAATACAATAAACCGGGTGCCGCTTATGTTGGATTGGTTCATCGCATTGATAGACCCGTTTCTGGTGCTGTTATCTTAGCAAAAACTTCGAAGGCGTTAGTGAGAATGAATGAAATTTTCCAGAAAAAAGAAAATCGCAAAATTTATCACGCAATTGTTTCAACTCAATTACCCGAAGAGTCTGGAACACTCGAACATTTTTTAGGAAAAGACTCAGTTACGCATAAAGCTCTGGCTTACAATAAACCTAGAGGTGGAGCCAAATTGAGTATTTTACATTATAAACTTTTGGCAAGTCTAGCTGGCAAATATTTGTATGAAATACATTTAGAAACCGGTAGATTTCATCAAATAAGAGCCCAATTATCTAAAATGGGTTCTCCCATATTGGGCGACTTAAAATACGGTGCAGGTAATCCTCTGCCCGATCGTTCAATAGCATTGCATTCCCGACAACTAATTACCCCTCACCCGGTGAAAACGAATCCATCCGTTAGCGTAATTGCACCCTATCCAAAGAAACAATGGTGGGATTTATTTAAAGAGGAATCTCGGGCTCCCAAAAAACGTCGTTAAAGTTTTGTACTTGATCGTTTTTAACTTCAATACCTTCTAATTCCAGTAATTCTTGCATCCGATCAGGATGAGAGAAATGCATTTTACCAGTAAGCAGACCTTGTCGATTTACAACCCTATGTGCAGGGATTTTTGGATCAATTGCATGGCTTAAGTTCATGGCCCAACCTACCATTCTAGAGCTTCTTTTACTACCCAGAAATGCGGCTATCGCACCATATGTAGTAACCCTTCCCCTTGGAATCAGACGAACTACATCAAATACTCGATGATTGAAATCATATTTTTCAGGTTCCATACAACCAACTGCCCTTATTTTTGTCTTAAATTTACAAAAAATTCGTTTAAACACTAATTTTAACCTGAATACGGATATGAACTTAAAGAATATTGCTACTATTTTTTCCTTTTTGATTATCGGGGGAAGCCAACTCGTTGCCCAAAACACTGGGAAATCGAAGAAAAATAAAACCCGCAAAATTGAAGATTCACCGGTTGTTGTCGTAGACGAGATTAAGGCGGTATCCAATCCAAATGCTACTACGGTTAATGCGAACAATACAGCCAACGACGGAAAAAGCTCCGATGTAAAGCAAATCACTAGCTATAAAATCGTACCATATCAGCGCCCTTATACCGTAAACAAGGAAAACCGAGTAGGCGTCTATCCCAAGCAACGAAATAATAAACAATGGGATGGTAGAACTCCCGGAATTTATTCCATTCGATTCAAAATGAAGGGACTTAAGCCAGGAGAAACAGTATACATTGCTGACCACCACATCGGAGGCAAATACCTAAGAGATACGGCTGTGGTAGACAAAAAAGGAATTGCAAATTTTACCGGTAATTTCTGGTTGCAACGCGGAATGTACCTTTTCGTTTTACCCGAGAAAAAAGACTATTTTGAATTTCTAATTGATGATGATCAAGATTTTCAAATCAACTGCGATACTTCTTGGTACGAACACGACTACTACGCAAAAATGTCTGTTGAGGGATCAGAGGAAAACGATCGATTTGTAAAATACCAATTAGGAAAGATGAGATCCATTCAAAAGTTAATTGAAGTAGATCAACAAATGCAAGCTGATAGTACTCCAGAGAACATCGCACGTTTAAACCCTATCAAAGACCAATATCTTAGAGAAAAAAATCAATTCGACAGTTTATATATCGCTAAAAATCCCAATTCTATGTTAGCAAGATTTTTGTTAGCGATGCAACCTGTTACCATACCTCAAGAGTTACCTACCAAAGAAGACGGGAGCAAAGACAGTACATTCCCATATCGTTATTACAGAAATCATTATTGGGATAATGTGGATTTCAACGAAGACGCACTCGTAAGAATGCCGGTAAACGTCTTAAAAATGAAACTAGATGGCTTTTTTGATAAAATCATCGTACCTGATGCGGATACGTGTATCGAAGCCTGCAATTTCTTGTTAGAAAAAGCAAAGAATAGCGTTGAAAATGAAAAATATCTAATTTGGTATTTAACCAACCGATTTGAATCCAGCAACATCATGGGATTGGACCGAGTATTTGTCAATATGGCTTTGGGTTACTATTGTCAGGGAAAAACTTGGTGGGTTGATTCTACAACTATTTCCAAAATGTGTGAAAACGCCTATCGAAGATCACATTCTTTGATTGGTGCTCCAGCTGCAGATTTACAATTAAAAAACCAAGATTCTGTTTGGATCAATACCAATTCAATTAAAGCTCCATATACCATTATGATGTTCTGGGATCCAACCTGTGGACATTGCAAAGAAATCATGCCTAAAATTGCAAAAATCTACGCAGAGAACAAACAAAAAGGATGGAAAGTGATAACACTGGCTTCTGGCGACAAAAAGAAAGAGTGGTATGAATATTTGGCGAAACATCCCGAAATCTCCGAATTCACCAATTTAATTCGAGGAGAAGTTTTAGCTCAAAAATATGCAGATGCATTGTATTCGTACTATGTAATTGCTAGTCCTACGATATATCTTCTAGACGAAAACAAGAAGATTGTTGCAAATCGAATTGATGCTGAAAAAATCGTAGAGTTCATTGCCCATTTAGACTCCCTAAAGACAGCAAAAACTCAATAATTATCAATAATTATAATATTTCCCCAAAAGCTAATTGCAGGTATTTTCATTTCCCAGCAATTAGCTTTTTTTTTGTAATTGCATGATAGACAGACAAAACGAATAATATAGCATACAGATTTTTTATAAAAGTAACATTTCGCCAATTCGCCGCTACTAGAACATATCGGCATTAAAAATTAGCGATATTAAATAGTATTGACTATTTATGCGAAAGCTTTTCGTAGGTTTTCATAATCTCATCGGGGTAAAATACCACGCCAAATGTGTAATATGAAGATGAAAAAAAAGTTCCTGGGATTAATGAGAATCGGGCCCCTACACCTGCTGAAACACCCACATATTTCCAAACTCGGTAACTCGACATAACCCCAGTTTCAATGGGAATGATTAAATTGGATACGAACTTATGCTCACCATTGGGTTGAAGTAATTTCAAGTCGGCACTACCAACTCCCAGTTGTACAGTTTGAAGTAACAACCATTTATAGGTTTTAAACCATCGGTACTCCGTTTGTCCGCTTAAATAAAAATAATGGTATGAATTCGATCGCTCATCCTGAAATGCTGTACCATATAGCCCGCCGTAAAAAGCCAACTTTTTATAATCCGCTCCTGCTCTGGCTCCAAATATATTGATTGCCGTTCCTGTGATGTATGAATGTCGACTATCCAAACCAGCGGAAAACTCAGGTTTTAACTGAGTATAAATTCGAAAACTATCTGACAGAGACCATTTATTTTGAGCTTGAAGTTCATTTGTATACAACAAAGCAATTAGTCCAAAGGGAACTAAAAGTTTCCTTAATAATATTGAGCAAATTGTGTTAATTGGCGCCATCAATCCTCAAAAATACGATTAAATATAAATTACTACCTTTGTAATACTATGAGCTTCAAAAAAAATCTCCATTTCTTAGTTTTCTGGGGATGTATTACTTCTTATTCTTCATTAACGGCACAAATCCGTCGACCCGGCTCCGAGAATGAATCCAAACCGGCTAATTCTACCTCTACAACTAAGCCGAATTCGAGCATTTTAGGTACTTCCTCAAACAATAGTACTCAAGTAATTCCAAGTGGTACAGGAATAAACACATCCTCCATAAACACAAATTCTTCAGTCACTACTCCACCTAACGCCGCATCAACAAATCCAACAACTTTGATTCAACCAATTTCCAATCCAAGTTTAGTAATCACTAAACAAAAAAAGGGAAATTATAATATTGAAGCATTGGTTAACATTGGTAACTCTGGGATTGGTATTGGAGTAGACGAATTCAAAGCTAGATATTTTTACAGCAACAAACGTGCGTATCGCGTTAGATTTTCGGGAATCATAAAAAACGACTTAAACGATATCAGTCCGAATAAAACCATTCGAGCAGAAGTAAAATATGACCGTCAACAACTATTAATAGCGGGAGGAATTGAAGAGCACTACAACCACACAAATAGAATTAATTCCTACATAGGATTTGAAATTGGGGGGTTATACGATAAAGAATCTACTCGTGCAAATAATAGTAAAGACGGAATAAACTTCGCACAAGGTTACAACTATGAAAAATCATTAACCGAAAGTGCTCTATTCATAAACGGTGTACTGGGCATGGATTATTACCTGAATTCACAATTTTATATTGGCGCTGAACTTATGGTTGGTGTTTCTAATCGAAAATCTGATTATACCGGCAAAAGAGTCACTGCAGGAACTGTCATTGAAAGTCAAGATGGATTCTACTCAGGTGGTGGATTTGAGGGTCATTTAACCTATTCTAAAGGCATCCGATTAGGCTATAAATTTTAATTTAAAATATCTATTTTTACAAATTATAGTAAATTGAGAGCTATTTATCCCCGAAAACAAAATATATGAAAACTAAATCATTTACCCTTGTGCTTGTTGCGATGACTTTATTTTCAATGAAATCAAAAGCTCAAATCAACAAACCAGAAACTGAAAAACACAGTTTAGAAGTTAATTTAAACTTTCAAGTTGGATCAGCGCCCATTACTTTAGATGCACCTAGTATTAAATATCGCTACTTTTTAAATCCTAATCTTGCAGTAAGAACTGAGATCGCAGCGAGTTTATTCCAAAATTCAAGTCGCATTTACAACAATGCTATGGATGATTATGGTACATTAACTCAATCTACTTGGAATCTAAATTGGGGAATTGGAGCTGAACACCATTTTAAGGGAACCGATAAATTATCCCCATATTTGGGATTAGTTGCAGAAATACAAACGGGAGGTTCTTCTCAAGAAGGAACTAATACATACAATGGTTTTGTATATTCTCAAGGCGACTTGTTTACCAATTATATTTCGGGAAGTTTCGGTTGGGGCGCAGGAGCCGTATTTGGTGCAGATTACTATTTATTAAAAAATATTTTTGTAGGTGCAGAAGTAACGTTTGGTTATGGACGTGTGTTTAATGGTTACCAACAAGTTTGGTCTACACGTTCAGGTGTTACTACCGAAACGAAATTATCATCGTTTGGTTCACTTGGAATGGGAAGTAGTGGAATTCGCTTAGGAGTTCGTTTCTAGTTGGAATAATCCCAACCAATGTTATTGTATTTCACATTTTAAGATGGGTCAAATTGGTAACTAAATTTGACAAATACAATAAATTGAATAAATTCACTCATTGAATAAATACACTTGAATGAATAAAGAAAATTCCAATTGTATTGGAGTGTATTTGATTGGGTTGGATCGATAAGGGATCAATTTTTATCTAATCTTCTTTCACCAAATATAACTCAAACCCCATTCCATAAAATCAGCTTTATTCAAGTGAGCTTTTATTCGGTTTCGGAGTATCCAATTCTGAGACAATCTGTAATCCCATCCCAATCCATTATAAAACAAAGGCTTATCGCTATGCACTGGTTTCAAGGCATAATAACCTAAATCAAAACGCAGTCCTAATCGCCCAAATAAAAATACCTTCCCTACCTTAAGAGCTACTTCTCTTGTATCTTTTGCTTCTACCCCGTACAAATTCCCAAATTGATCCCAATAGTAATTAGGATCTGAAAATAATTCTATGCCGTAATCCCAATAACCATTTGCGTTTTTTTGGACTCGATAATTAAAATCAAATATCCAAATTGCTGATGGTTGTGGAAATTCCAATGAGTGTTCGCGAATAGCAAATTTTACACCCAAAGAATAGGGATACGCAAAATACTTATGCTTAAGCCGATATAATCTTTTTCCCTCAGTGCGATTTGAATGGGGTGAATATGACAAGCCAAAACTGCCATTTATTGCATTGAGTCCAACATTGGGCTTTTTATAATTCCCATTGGAGCAATGGGTCAGATTCAAACCCAGATTCATACCTAAATATTGCGTGAATTTAAATCGGAACTCTCCGGTTAGTACACCCATATAGTTAATATGGGAACCTATGCCATAATTAATTGGCTCCATACTCGTATCGTATTTTTCTGTAAGGTATGAGATACCGTGTGCAAAACGCCATCTAATGCCAAATTTGTCTGAAAAAGGACGAATTCCACCCACGGATACAGCCATACCAAATTGTGAACCCGTAGTACGAATTCCCATGTCCATTGCTAGCAATGATACACCCAAATGCGGTTGACTATAATACTTCTTCTTTTTTTGATAAATAGGACGACGTTCTATAGGGATTTCCCAATCTGCATCCAATTGAATACCTGAAACTGTTGCCGCTAAAGGTTCAGTATAAATCGAATGGGGGACCATTTTCCCGTATAATAATTTTGCATCAATAAAAGATTGGCTGCAAATAGGATTTGAGAGACATAAAACAGCAATAATGAGCGTTGTTTTTGAAGGAATTAATTTCAAACAGTCCGTGGTCTTGAGAAAATTCACATTGCAATGTACAATGTCCAGGCCATTTTTTTGATAAAACTTAACTAAATCTCAGAATAATCGAATTAAGAATTTTGCTCAGCTTTAGGTTTATCTTCCATTTGGAACACCAGGCTATAGGCTAGAAAAAAAATAAAATACAAAGGCGAAGTTATCAAACTCAATACCTGATCGTATGCTTTGAACATAAACGCATTGTCGACTACGCTAAATCGAAAAAATGCAACAACTACACAATACACATCCAGCACCGCAAGAATTAACCAATATTGAACTCTTAAAGGTTGATTGAGATATTTATGGACAAAATGATAACCAATCCATCCGATGCCATAAACAGCGATTTCTCGCATAATAAATCGCATAGGTTGCCATGAGAAAATGCCACCTTTATGAAAACTATCAAACATATACTTGTTGAACCATCCGTAGCCAACAAATAACAACCAGATCACTAAGATATATTTTACGCTTTTGCGGAGAATTCTCTTTGTTTCGCTTTTCTCAAATAAAAAATCCATACAATAAACATGATAGCATATACAACAAACTGAAAAATGGTCTTATGGAAAACATGAAACCAATCGGGATGATCCTTTGAAATTTGGAATAAACCAGCAACGCGTAATATGTTGGTTACATATAAAACGAAAAGAATTATTAAGGAATACATCAATTTCCGTTTCCACGTGCCTTGAGGGAAAACCCATATAAATGCAACACCAAGGTAATACAGTTCCCAAGCATCACATGGAGAACCAATCCTTACATATCCCCGAGCATCTTTTACATTGCTTAAAATCTCCCCACCACCATTTGGTTTATTAAAACAAAATATGGTAGGCCTCTCACCCGTAAAAAACTCAACAGCTAAAGCTGAAGCTTTAGCTAAATTTTCAATTAAAAAATTATGAATAACTAACCAATCAGCAATAAGTATCCACAAGAAAATGGAAATAGCTGTATTCTTCAAAAAGATTTTTTGACCGCTGTTCATTTGGTCAAAAGTGCTTTTTTTGAGATTGGAAAAGAAATAATTAAGATTCATAAGTTTAACAACCATCAACTTTCGCATTCTGATTCGTTCTGATTTTAACTTTTCAATTAAAATCTAAATCAGCGGTTGAATAGGATAGTGCAACAAAAGTACTCTATAATTGATTGATCTAAAAACTTGAAAACCCGGTTTAGGGCTAGTTCGAATATAATTTTTGTAACTTTTTGTAACGATAATCAAAAATACCCTTCACTTTTTGATCCACAAACAGTTTACCTGCAATAATTCCTAATATTCCCTTACCTATGTCATAGTGAAGAATATCTGTCATTCTCACTCCACCTGGAATTTCTTCAAAATGGTGTTCATGATGCCAAATATTATAGGGACCTTTTCTTTGTTCATCTACAAAATACCGACGATCTATAACGTGAGTTATTTCAGTGCACCAATCCATTTGTATTCCTAAAAAAGGTGAAATTTTGTAAGTTATAAACAAGCCAGGATACATTTCTTCTGGCGGATTTGAAGTGATTTTGAACACCATATCTTCAGGGGTGATTTCATTCAAATTCTTGGGTGAAGAAAAAAACTTCCACGCTTCTTCTAAGGTAATTGGCAGTTCCTGAACAAATTCAAGTCGTTTCATAGATTAAAGAACAACTTAGCTTGATTTAAGTTCATCTTGAATTCAGTATATTCGCTTTCTAATTTAGCATTTCAATGAGTCAACCTAAAAAAACACATTTGATCAATTTAATCAAAAATAGTCTTTACGTAATTATTGCTTTGTTTATTGGAGCATTTGTAAACGGTAAAATTATTGAAATAAGCCCTACTGTAATTCCACCGCCAACTGGTGCGGACTTTACAACTGAAGCAGGGTTAAAAGCAGCAGCTGAATTAATGCAACCTAAGCATTTTATTATGCCGTTTCTTGCACATGCACTGGGCACACTCGTCAGTGCTTTGGTTTTATTATTTTTCTTTAAGGAGCGACAAGCATTATTCATCCGTTCACTAATTGTCGGAGGGTTATTCTTTTTAGGTGGATTATCTATGGTATTTATGATACCTTCTCCCTGGTGGTTTATTTTAGCAGATTTGGGCTTGGCATACTTCCCCATGGCTTTGCTACCCTTCTGGATAAAGTATAGAAGTCTACATTAAATAATTCCAACTGCAGTATAACAATTCCAACTGCGGTATAACAAAAACGTTTGATGCTAACCAGAATACTTTAAATCTTCAATAATTATCCTTTTCATCTTCATTAGAGACGAAATTGCATAGTTTCGAACTTCTGGATCGGGATTTCCTATCCATTCCCCTAATTCCTTTGGGACAATTTGCCAAGAAACCCCAAACTTGTCTTTCAACCAACCACACTGACTTTCTATCCCACCATTGGAAATAAGGGCATACCAGTATTTATCTACTTCCTCTTGGTTTTCACAATTCACCACCATTGAAATGGATTCATTGAATTGAAATTCTGGACCTCCGTTCAGGGCCATAATTTTTGTTCCTCTAATTTCAAATATCACTACCAGGCCATTATCTGTTACTATTTTAGATTCTTCAAAAATCGCAACATACCAATCCGCTGCTGCTCTAGCCTGTTGATTAAACCATAAGCAAGGATAAATTTTATTTTCAGACATCAATCAAAGTTATACAAAACATTCGAAAAGGACATAAAAAAAGCCACCTCATGGGTGGCCTTTTTGTGGTATCGGACGGAATCGAACCGCCGACACAAGGATTTTCAGTCCTTTGCTCTACCAACTGAGCTACGATACCTTTTTGCTTAATGTATACGCATTAATAAATCAATGTGTATTCTTAAACGGGACTGCAAAAATACGATATTCCTTTTATCTTCCAAGAAAAATTGAAAATATTTTTTTAATTTGTATCTCAATAAACAAAATAACCATCCCAAGAACATGACAAACAAAAATGCTGCTGTAACTGAATTCAATGAATATCGAGCGAAAATGAATGAGAAAATTCTCAATTCAGACAATCTGGTTTTGAAAAGACTTTTCAACCTAGATACTCAAACCTATTCTCCGGGCGCTTTAGATGTAAAAACAAAAGAAATGTTGGGATTGGTTGCTTCTTTGGTCCTACGCTGTGATGACTGCGTAAAATATCATTTAGAAAAATGTTATGAACAACATACATCAACGGAGGAACTATTTGAAATTTTAGCTGTAGCAAATATTGTAGGTGGCACAATTGTAATTCCCCATACAAGAAGAGCCGTTGAATTTTGGGAGAATTTGAACAGTGTCAATTAATCTGAACTTAAGGACTACATTAGAATCCGAGATGTAACATTCTTTGTAACCATTATTTTTTGATCTTTCAATTTGCTAAATCCTAACTCATTGAAATCATGAAGAAATTTTAACCCAAGTACATGAATCTTATACATATGACACAATGTGACAATTAAAACATAAGTAATCTCAAAATCGACCATGAAATTAACAAAATCATACTATTTTTGTATTTGATTTAAACCCTACTTAGAATCTTCAAATCTATGAAACATAAATTTTTCAAGCAGTTAGCTTCTACACTTTTGGTGCTTTGTGCATTCACGTTTTCAAAAGCGGGCAACATTGTAAGTGTTGTAGCTAACGGCGCCACATCTGCCACAGCTAACAATACCTACGGCTTGGAGTGGATTACATCCACAACTGCTGGCACAACCATTGAGAAAACCATTTTAGTAACTTATGAAAATTTTTCTGGGAATGATAAATTGTTATTTTCTGAATCTTCAGGTAATACAGGATGGGAAGTACTATTTGGTTCTTCTGGATCTAATGGATGGCAAAAATTTTGTAGAGCAGCTCAGGTCCCTCACAACGGCGGTGCGAGAACGACTGAAACTGTAAAATTAAGATTCGTGCCAACATCAACAGGTACTTTTACCACTTCGGTGTATATTGGAGTTGGGGGTAACTGTTCTTCTTTTACGCCATCCTTTACCATCAATGCTTCAATACAAGTTACAAATAAAGGTGTTTACACCTGGGTGGGAACATCTGGGGTGGATTCTACATATGATAGAGACAACAACTGGAGTCCAGTAAGAACTACTCCGGCAGTGGATGATATTTTATTGGTAGACTTGGGGGATTTCACCAATATCCAGAAAACCACCATTGATATATCGGGTGTAACCGAACAAATTGGACAATTCATCATTAAACCCTACAACCACGTAGATTTTAAATGTACTACCAATGCTGCCAATTGGCAAATTGGTGCTACTGGATCGAATTTGGATGGACATGATTTCATATTGGATACCAATTCTTTCGCTCGCTTTTCTGGTCCTTCTGCAAGTCAAAACGGAATTTCATCTTCAAAACTATCCATCAATGTAGCAGGAACAAATACGCTTGACATGAATGGCCGCGTAACTACTTCTAACGGTATTGTAGAATTTATTGGTAGTGGAACACATCGATTAAGTGGCAATATTCACACGGTAGGTGGATCCTTATCATTCAAACCATCTGCAACCAACACATTATATCTGGATGGAAGAGCACAATCTCTAAATGGTACAGGTGGAATTTTATATATCGATTCATTGATGAATGTTGAAATTGGAAATGGTGTTGGTTCAACAGTTAGCACCTTTACTTTAAATCGCACTTTACCGTTGTTTTCAGTTTTAAAAATCAACCCAAACACTACATTAGTTTCAAATTCTCCAGCTGGGAACTCAGAAGCTCAGTTCAATAGTTGGATTCCTAATTTGCAGTTCAAATGGGCAGAAAAAGCTATTACAAATGCTTATGGACAATTAGCTGCTTTACCTTCAACAAGTTCAATTACTGGTGGAGTTTTATTTGAAATTTACAATTCGACGAGAAGAGCCTACAGAGCTTATGGAATTCCATTGGCCAACGGTACCCGTTTATCACAGTTTGCAGACAACATCCATTTAACAGGAAACGTTGACGATTTGGGTGACAATCAAGACTCATTCACAACTAAGTGCTCATATTGTAAATCATCTGTATTCCTTTGGAATCAGTCTACTCAAAACTGGAGTTCAGTTAAATCTACCACTTCAGGTAATACGTTGTCCTTAGGTCAAGGTGCTTTAATTTTCTATCGCGGAACTAAAAATGCAGATTGGGGACTAGGTGATACCTCTATTGCAGCCAACTCAACACCAATTGACTTCAAAGGTCAATTACATACTGGAAACACATCGGTAACTCTTAATCTAACATCTGGTGCTAACACTTCGTTAAATGGAGCTAATTTAGTCGGAAATCCATATCCATCAACCATTAATTTAAGAGCTTTGTACGAATCAGGAACTAATAAAAACTCCATTTATCCTCGTTTCTATTTTTACGATGCTATTTCCAAAACATATAACACTTGGGACAGCTCATCTGCAGGTACTCCAGGTCGTAGTGGTGCGGCTCATTTCACGGGTAACACCAATGGTGCTTCAGGCCGCGCTCGATTTGCTGCTCCTGGCTCAGCGTTCTTCGTTTTCGCTAGAAACAACAATGCAACTTTGTCCTTCACAGAAGATATAAAAACTCCTTATTCGCGTTCTATTACAAAGCATTTTGGTGTTCAAGAATTAAATGAAATTTCATGTGATGAATTAAAAATCCAAATGCGTTATCAAGAAGACTCTGCTGTTGAACAAGACGGATTTGAAATGAAATTTGATTTGGAACAATCAGATATTACCAATGGAGATGATTTTGCTGATGTTCCTAAGTTTTATGCTGGTTATTTAGGAATTGGATCCATTTCAAGTAATGGCAATTGGTATTCAATCGATAGAAAAGCAAAACTTGCTTCTGTTGGTCAAACATATACTCAAGCTTTAAAAGTGGCTTACCCTAAAGACGGATCCAAAAACCTTCGTTTAGTTTTTAATTATTGCTCTTCAGGAAATTCTAACTATACCGTTCAACTTTTAGATAAGCACACAGGCAAGCTGAATACAGTAACTGACAACTTTATTTATAATTACTCTATTGCTGAAACGGGTGCAAACACATCAACCCGATTTGACTTAATCTTCACTGGAATAGATAAAAGCGCAAGCACTACAACTACAAACTGGCAAGAACAAGTTGTTCTTTACCCTAACCCCAGTATCGATGGGAATATTCAAGTTGCAACGAATGGAAGTATGAGTATTTCAAACTATTTAATTCTTGGAATTGACGGAAAGATTATTTCTAAAGGCAAAATGAATATGAACAATTCGATTGACGCAACTAACTTAACTCCGGGAATCTATTTGATTCAACTTAATACTAATCTTGGCGTTAGCACCAAAATGATCCAAATCAAATAATTTGTAAAACAATAAAAAAATAATTATATTCGCATTATGAAAAAGAATTTTAAACTTTTCCTCCTTGTAGCACTTGCCATTTCAACTAAAGCCGTTTTCGCACAAGGTGTTCCTGATGATCCAGATTTGCAGGTTCCTGTAGATGGTGGTATTGTTTCTGTAGTAGGTTCAGCCATTGCTTATGGTGTTTACCGTTTGAAGAACAAAAACAAATAATAAAATTAATTCAAATTGTATAGAGGCCACCCGAAAGGTGGCCTTTTTTTGTCATTTAAATCGATCGGAAATGTATGGTGTATTATTCAAAGTTTCATTATCCTTGAACCTAAACTACCAATTATACAGAATGTTAATATGCTAAATTGATGCATATATCCTCTATTTTTCTGATTATGGGTCAATAGCTCATATAATTCAACTGGGTTTACCATTGCATATTCATTTAGAAATTATTTTGCGCCACTTGAATTTAAATTCATTTTTACTATATTGCCCAACTTTAATTTACTCATATTCAGACTCATGGACAGAAATGCACTTCACCATACAATTGCAATAGGTTCCCCAGCATGGATTTATCTTAACATTGGCTTAATTCTAGGTACCGCTGTAATATTGTATTTTTCCAAAACAGAAAAATCTAAAAAAATCATAACCCCTATCCTCGCAGGAATTCTAATTTCTAATTTTATATTTAATCAGATTTACGCCCTTTACTCAGGTATTTGGCAAAAAGAAGTACACCTTCCCTTACACTTATGTTCATTTTCAACTATTCTTAGTGTTATTGTATTACTAAATAAAAAACAATGGGCGTATGAATTCCTCATTTTCTGGTCAGCTGGCGCTATTCACTCATTTTTAACTCCTGAAATAACCGATGGTGCATCTATTTATAATCATTGGGAATACGGAATAGCTCACGCTGGTGTGATTATTACAGGTATTTACGCTACTTACCGTCTCAATTTCACACCGCGTAAACACTCTTGGCTAAAAGTTATGGGTTACACACAATTAACCTTACCAATAATTGGATTAATTAACTACTTGTTAAACTCAAATTACATGTTCATTGCTCAAAAACCAGATGCACAAAACCCGTTTATCATCGGCGAGTGGCCTTGGTATATTTTGGGCTTGGAATTTGCCGTATTACTCCATTTTGCCGCCTTTTACTGGATTCACATGAGAATTGCCAAGATACGCGACAAAGGAATGTATGTTACAACAATTCCATTACCTCTGGGTTAATTAGAATCTCATCCACGAAAATAAACGCTTCACCATTGTATTCATAACCTGGATGCCTAGGGGGTAATTTGCCGAAATTCTTTGCCTTAACCTTTATATATCGAGCCGTGATCTTTTGATCTTTATGTTTGTGCCTTTTCTTTTTGGACAACTTAATCCCTCCAGAAAATCCATTCACGCTGGAATCAGGTTGTTGCCGTAAGCCTGAGGCATCACCCTTTCCCAAAACTAAAGGAACAATCACTGTTTCTTCCCTAATCAGACCTCTAAAATCAAACCTATTGAACAATTTATACTCTTTTCCGTCTTCAGAATAATAAAATTCGACGTCTTTAGGTTCGAATATCCATGCTCGTTGATCGGCAAGAAAACGAATTCCCAAATACTTAATTTCGGTTAATTCTTTTAAATCAATCACACATTCAAAGTCCTGACTTTGATACCCTTGCCATCCTCCTGCTCGCCATTCTTCACTTCCCAAAACACCATCAATTAACGCCTGATCCCCACCTCCCGAATATTGAGGATTGTATTTCCCAGTAATCGAAATCACCTCGTAATTATTTGGCTGTTCATACACATAACTGGCAGTATAATTTAATCTCGTTATCGAATTCACTGCCGTATCTCCATACGCAGCCCAAATCAACGCAGGACCCGTTAAATTCAAACGCACCGCAGTATCAGATAAAGACAATACATATATCTGTGTAAATTGTCCAGGCAATGTTCTTCCAGAAAATGAAGAATGATTATTAATAGATTCATTCATTAATCGGACAAAAACATGCAATCCCATTCTAGACTGATTTAACTCAACACCATCTAAACTCTTTTTTTGCTCAGTACCTAAATTAATACCCCGCTCCATACCACCATTTAATCTATCCGTCATATTGACTGCGTTCAGCATATCAACTGGCTTGATGTCAACGGTATAACGCTCACCTTTTTTTACCTTTCTGGGGGATGTTATTTCAGCCCGAATTGCTATTTCGTCAGATATATTCGAAATGGCACTATTCAACGAAATCAGTTCATGAAATTGTTTTTCTATACCCCTAATTTCATCTGCATTCGGTGAAATACTTTTAACCCGTTTAAACTTAACCTCTTTAAATATTTCTAAATAGTGATAACCAATTCTAGGTACGTAAGTAGAATGATAAAATAGCTCCTCCTTATTCTTCTTGTAAAATTCTGTTTCTGTGAATTGCTTTACTGTTTGACTACTATTTTCAAACTTCTTTAGATATTTCTCTAAATCACCATCCGTATTTAATTCAAAATGCATCGGGTTCAAACCGTTGTACATAAACCACAATTCATTTTCCGTGGCTTTATCCCTCGAAAAAGTAAAAGTATCACCCTGTTCTGTAAATAATTGTACTCTGGGAAACAACGGCAATCCCAATTCATACTGATTCGTACCAGGTGCTACCGGATATATTCCTAAAGCAGACATTACATACCAAGCACTCATTTGCCCACAATCTTCATTTCCAATTAATCCGTCTGGGCTGTTTTTATAGAAATTGCTATAAATATTCCAAAGAATTTTCTGAGTCTGATCCTTTCGATTTAAATAGTTGTAAAGATAAGTCATGTGGTGACTGGGTTCATTTCCGTGTGCATATTGTCCAATTAAACCTGAAATGTCCGCCTGTTCCCTTCCGGAGGTTTTACTTGAGCCATAAAACAACGTATCTAAATGTGTTTTAAAACCGTTGTATCCACCATACACTTGAAATAATCCCAAAACATTGTGCTGCACCGCAAGTGAATATTGCCAAGCATTTGCTTCCGTGTAATGATTATTGACTTCATTGCGTTGGAAAGGACTTAAAAACTGCCCATTATGCTTAGGTCTAAAAGATTTACTCTCTGAATCGTATAAATTCATCCAGCGATTTTCTCGGCGCTTTAATTCGCGGACTAAAGAATCATATTTTCCTGAATACACATCCCCCGTAGAAGATTCAAAACCGTCTAATAACTCTAAAACTCTCCTAGTGCAAAAATCGTCATACGCGTATTCTAAAGTTTTTGAAACCGATTCTGCTTCTTTGAGTACATCCATATAACCTAATTTCAAATTATAAATGGTTAATAATTCGTGCGCTGTGGGAATAGCATATTGATACGACAATTCCTTTCCGTTGCTACTTTCCATTATTGCCTTAACTAAAAGTTCTTCAGTCAGTCCATCCGTACCGTCCAATTGTAGATCAATTCCTTTAGCCAGCGCTTCAGCGATCACAGGCACACTGTGAAAGCCAATCATACAATTGGTTTCACACGACCCTAATTCCCAAACTGGTAATTTCCCTCCGTCTTTGTATTGCAACAACATGCTACGTACAAATTCCCGGGTACGTTTACGCTGAACTAATGTCAATAATGGATGCAGCGTTCTGTAGGTGTCCCACAACGAAAACACATGATAAACACGATGACTTGCCGTATGCAGTTTCTGATCTCTACCACGATAATTCCCATCACAATCTGAAGCTAAAGAAGGATGAATAAATGTGTGATATAGAGCGGTATAAAAATTAACTAAATTTTGCAGCGAGCCGTTTTCATTTTGATACAAATTGAAATCCACTTTAATTCTACTCAATTCACTATTCCAATTGATTTCTGTGGATTTTTTCATCAATTCGAAATAATTTATGGGTAACTTCTGATTCGATACGCTTTTGGAAATCTCATTTCCGGAATTCCCCAATATATTTATGTATTCTTCCGACCAGTTTTTATTTTCTACTTTCACAAATTGAAAAGGCGACATATCATCGCCCATACCTTTTGGTCCCCGAAATTGCATCAATTTTTCATTAAGCTGATTCAATGTAAATTGTTCATTTTTTTCAGCACCTTCTAAAGAAGTAAATGATATAGTTGTTCTTACTTCTAACGTAAAGGCTGAATTACTTCGAATGTCTAAAAACTTCTTTTCCGGGATTTGAGGGAATCGTCCATCGCTATTATCGATATTTGGTATAACCGATTTCCTAAAGCACAAAGCTAATTTGGTTTTATTTTCATTGTATTGAAATTTCAATATAGGTTGAGAAAATTCAGTCACAAAAAAGACCCATTGATTATTTGCCCATGCCTTGCTTTGTCTGTGGCCTCTGATGCGATAAATTCCTTGGTCTTCAATATCGGAACCCGGTTTAAAATTCTCTAAATCCAAGGAAAAAGACAAAAGTTGATCGCGGTGTTCCAAATCTATAATCACCCATGCTTCATTGGGATTGGAAAATTCATATCTCTGAATACCGGTGTAATCTGATGCGGTCAATTCAGTTCTTATACGTGTTCTGCGGTATCGCACGCTGTAATAACCTGGCGTTGCCACTTCATCGCGATGTAAATAGGCTTCTCTGTATTCTTTGGGATCAAATTTCGGACCATCCGTAGGCTGGAACAATATATCTCCTAAATCCGACACACCCGTGCCACTTAAATGGGTGTGTGAGAATCCTAAAATAGTTGAATCATTGTAATAATAACCGCCACAAGCATCCCATGAAGCATCATTTCGAGTATCAGGACTTAGCTGCACCATTCCGAACGGCGCTACAGCACCAGGAAAAGTATGTCCATGCCCACCAGTACCTATAAATGGATTTACGTATTGTTTGTAGTCTTTTGCTTGACGCTGTCTAATTGCAAAAGCGTCTCCTTCTACTTCAAAGGCATCTACACCCTCCCCAACAGGTAAACCTTTTACTGGCCGTTCGACATCGAGTAAAGGCATGATTGATTGGGTTGGATTTATTCTGGTTTTTTGAGTAGTTGACTGATTTGTTCGAGAAGGGTTATTTTTTGTTTTTTCGGGGATATTCTGAGAGTTTGTTTTGGATTTAGTTGTGGGAGCTTGCCTAACTTGGGCATTACTTAAACTGAAAGTACTTAAACTAAATAGTGCACAAAACAAGAATTTCATTCTGATCATGATCGTTAACAAGTTAATAGGATCAAAGTTCAGCAATTTATTTCATAAAAAAAGGGGAGCAAGCTCCCCTTTTTCTTTAATATCATATAAATTGTATTTCCAAAACTAATGCAATTTCAAATTTGCTGCTAAATGGATTAAGTGCAATATTTTACTAAATCTATTTTATGTATTCAACAATTTAAAACACTATTCAATTATCAGAAATACTCTGAAATTAATTATTGATGCTGATGCTGATCATCACACGACGATCAACCGTGTTCTCTTTAGAGAAAGAAGGTTGAGTTGTGGTAACTTGAATTGGTGCAGTAACTCCCAATACATTCACTAAGAAGTTTTTCACAGCATCTGCTCTTTTTGCTCTTAGCTTATCATTTACTTTAGCATTACCTGTTTTGTCCGCGGATGCAAATAAATTCACGTTGTAATTGTAAGCTGATTTGCTCTTGTCTAAAGCCGATTTCCAGCGATAAAGCTCTTGCATTCCAGCAGTAGATAACTGAGCAGAGCCTAATTCAAAGAAAACTACTGCATTGTTTGAACGTTCGAACTCCGCTTTGGATTCTTTTTCCAACGTTTCTAAATCGTCCATTTTCTTTTCCAATTCAGCAACCAATTTAGCCGCTTTTTCGTTGTTCGCATCCAATGCGTTTACGCGGGTTTCTACTTCAGATAATTTCTTTTCAATACCTGAATTGTCGGTAGTTTTTTGATTCTTAGCGATCAAATCAGTGGTTTGATTGGCTACAAAACCAGACAACTTAGATTTGTCGTAAGCCTCTTTTGAGTTAATGCAGCTCGTAAAGAACATGGCTCCTCCAAAAAGAATGGCCAATGATTTTAATGAAATTGTATTTTTCATAGTTATTTCAATTTGCAAAATTATGACTTTCACATTATCATTTTGTATCCCCCGTCGAAAATTTATTTGACTTCATCAGATCCAAAGCCACATCTACGATCATATCTTCTTGACCACCTACCATTTTACGACGACCTAATTCTTCTAAAATCGTTCTGGTATCAATGCCATAATGCTTACCTGCTTTTTCTGCATGCAGTAGAAAACTAGAATACACACCTGCATACCCCAAGGATAATGTTTCGCGATCCACACGTACAGGACGAACTTGCAGTGGTCTTATTAAATCATCCGCTGCGTCCATCAATGCATACAAGTCAGATCCATGATTAGCACCCATTTTATTTAAAACGGCAATTAGTACTTCCAAAGGAGCATTTCCCGCACCTGCTCCCATTCCTGCTAAAGAAGCATCTAATCTTTTTGCTCCATGCTGCATTGCAACTATGGTATTAGCTACACCCAAAGATAAGTTATGATGACAATGAATTCCAATTTCCGTTTCTGCCAATAAAACCGATTTAAATGCCAGCATTCTATCTCTAACGTCGTCTGGCAATAACGCACCCGCTGAATCGGTTACATATACACAATGAGCACCGTAACTTTCCATCAATTTCGCCTGTTCGGCTAATTTCTCGGGAGAATTCATATGGGCCATCATGAGAAAACCTGCAACGTCCATTCCCAGCTTTCGAGCAGCATCAATGTGTTGAGCAGAAATATCAGCTTCAGTACAATGGGTTGCAATTCGAACAGACTGAACCCCTAAATCTCGAGCTCTCTTCAAATCATCAATCGTTCCAATTCCCGGCAATAACAAGGTAGTTAATTTTGCATGCGATAGTTCCTTTCCCACAGCTTCAATCCAATCCCAATCGGTATGCGAACCAAAACCATAATTAAAACTACCACCAGCTAAACCATCACCGTGTGCCACTTCTACAGCATCTACTTTTGCCGCTTCCA
Organism: uncultured Rhizobium sp.; assembly: GCA_964415065.1. GTDB lineage: Bacteria > Bacteroidota > Bacteroidia > NS11-12g > UBA955 > VMCP01. The sequence continues at coordinate 47,749 of CAYPYX010000010.1, read as the reverse complement.
AAGCACGTGCAATTTCCCGAACTTGTTCAATCGTGTATTTATGCCGAATTGCATGTTGACCATCCCTCAACGTAACATCTTGTATATAAAGTTTTTGTGTCATTATCTTTTTTTATATTTTCAGCCCATCAATTTTCAATCTTACCAGATCACAAATTCACAGCCTATTTAACAAATTCATTTTCAAAATCAAATCCCAATCTTTCCTCCTAGGAAAATCAACCCCAATTTTGAACCATTCGTTCTGCAGTAGCTTTAGCCGCGCTTGTCATTATATCTAAATTACCTGCGTAATCAGGCAAATAATGACCAGCACCAGTTACTTGAAGTAATACCATGGTTTTCAATCCCGAAACATGTCCCACTCCTTCGATAAACACAGGTTCTGTAATCTCTTCAAATTGAACCTCTTGATGTAGTTTGTATCCTGGAACGTACTTTTGAACTTCAAGTACCATCTCGTGAATGCTATTTCGAATAGCTTCTTTATCGGCCATTTCACTTAAAGTGAAAACGGTATCTCGCATCACCAATGGTGGTTCTGCTGGATTCAATACGATGATTGCTTTTCCTTTCTGTGCCCCTCCAACTTTTTCTATTCCGTGGGATGTAGTTTCCGTAAATTCATCAATATTGGCTCTGGTTCCAGGCCCAGCAGATTTGGATGAAATACTCGCTACAATTTCACCGTAATACACTTTGGCTACTCGAGAAACCGCTGCAACAATAGGTATGGTTGCTTGTCCTCCACATGTTACCATATTTACGTTTGCCGAATTAGAAAGTTCATTAAAATTAACAGGCGGAATCATAAAAGGACCAATTGCTGCAGGTGTTAAATCTATGATACGTTTACCTGGGAATTGTGAAATTTTCTCATTGTTGATTATATGTGCCTTTGCACTTGTAGCATCAAAAACAAAATCGATTTCCGGCCAAACTTCACTATTGATCAATCCATCTATACCTTCCGAAGTAGTCGCTACTCCCATTCTAGATGCTCGAGCTAATCCGTCTGATGCGGGATCAATTCCCACCATTATACCCATTTCTAATACATCTGAGTATCGAAGAATTTTAATCATTAAATCGGTGCCAATATTTCCTGACCCGATGATGGCTACTTTATGTTTTTTGTTCGACATAATTTATTTTTTTACCGAAAAACCCACTTCCCCCAAACCTTCAATTTCAGCTCGAAACTCGTCATCGGGCTGCATAGGGGCCATAGGTCCAAGCGCTCCAGACAATAAAACATACCCTTTTTTCAGCGGTCGATTCAATTCAACCATAGTATTAACTAACCACAAAACCGCATTTAATGGATTTCCCATACATGCCGAACCTTGCCCTGTTGAAACAACTTCGTTATTCTTAAATAACTGCATTTTGCATCCCTCAAAATCAAAACCCTGAAGTGATCGCCATTGATTTTCCAATACGTAGTGACTCGCAGATGCATTATCAGCCACTGTGTCTGTTATCCGAATATTCCAATTCTCTACTCGAGAACCAACAATCTCAATGGCAGCGCACATACCTTCTAAATAAGGCAAAAGCTCTGCTGTATTTTCGAGTTTTTGGGGGATATCTTGTCCTAGTAAAAAAGCAATTTCTGCTTCAGCTTTGGGCTGTAATAATTCTTGCCATGCAACATTTCCGAAATTTTTAACTTCAGTATCCGCCCAAATCACGCCATAATCGGGTTGATCCACACCTAACTGTTTTTGAACTGCGAAAGAGGTCAATCCAATTTTTAAACCCGAAATAGAACGTCCTTTTGCCAGTTCCTTTTCAACATTATAGTCTTGTATTGCATAAGCTGTTGCAAGATCTGTTTCTCCAATAAGCTCTCTTATAGGAGCGCATGGAACTTTGGCTTCATGTGATTGTTGTAGTAAATTAGCTGCTTGTTCTATTACAGTGCTTGTTTGGTTCATATTCTTGAAATTCACTTCAAAAATACGAACTCTCAAGGAGTATCTTCAACGAATATCTCAGGATATTCATCGCAATTCGCCAAAAATACCGAATTTTGTTGTGTGACTAATAATTCTAATATCAGCAAGATTTCTGAATTGGCAAACAGCTTACATCAAGCAGCAACACAAGCAGAACCTATAAATCAAATTTCTTCAAATCAAGCGATTACGCTTACTGAAGCATATCAAATCCAGCAGAATTTAATTCAACATCGAGTGGATTCTGGCTCTCCAATAATTGGAGTAAAGATGGGCTTTACTTCCGAAGCCAAAATGCAGCAAATGGGTGTTAGCGATATGATTATTGGTATTTTAACCCAAGATATGTGGATCAATGAAGGTCAAACCATCCAACGTAGCCAATTCATTCATCCCAGAGTGGAGCCCGAAATTTGTTTCATTTTATCGGAGGACATTAATTCGGTTCTTTCCGAAGATGAGGTGAAAAATTATGTTGAAGCTGTTTGTCCAGCAATTGAGTTGATTGATTCGCGATATAAAAACTTCAAATTCTCATTAGAAGATGTGGTTGCCGACAATTGTTCTTCAGCCGGTTTTTGTATTGGTGTAAAACTTGACCCAAGTACACCATTATTGAATCTACCGATTGAATTGAAGATTAATGGAGAATCCGTTGAAAAAGGGAATTCCAACGATATTTTAGACAATCCTTGGAGATCACTTGCCGCAGCAACTCGACTTGCACAACAATTTAACATCCCCCTGAAAAAAGGATACTACGTTTTGGCTGGTGCAGCAACTTCAGCTGCATTTATTCAACCGGAACAAAAAGTTACCGCCGAAGTCCAAAGTATGCCAACTGTAGGTTTTGGTATGAGCTAATGGCGCTAAGATTAACTCATTGTCATCAAAATGTCAATTGTAGTTTGATTCTAAATCTAATCAACAACTCAAATTAAACATGAAATTTACAATTGCAATACACTCGATTCAATCTCAATAAATAATTATTTAATTGATTTTTAACATTTTAAAAAATCAATCTTTCTCTAGTGTTAATTTATAGTTAACATAAAACACATAAATAAAAATTCAAAATAATACCCGGTTAACATTGAGTTAATGTAGCTATATGTCCTTTGCAGTAGGAAATAGAAACAAACTCTATGAAAAAATTCAATTCAATTTTGGTAGCCGTTGCAATGACTTCTGCTACTTTGTTCTTCGGAGCATGTTCTGATGAACCAACAAACAACAACAACAACAACTCGTCGGATGTAATCATCAGTGCGAACATCACATCAAACACTACTTGGACAAAAGACAAGAACTACGTTCTTGCTGGCCGTATTGCTGTAACTAGCGGTGCAACCTTAACCATTGAACCAGGTACGGTTATCAAAGCTCAAGCAGGTACAGGTGCTAACGCAACTGCGTTAATCATTGCTCGTGGTGCTAAATTGATGGCAGAAGGAACTGCTTCAGCTCCGATTATTTTCACTTCCGTTGCTGACGAAATAAAATCTGGTGAAATTTCTTCTCCAAACTTAGATGCTGGATTTGACGGTTTGTGGGGTGGTTTAATCATCTTAGGAAAAGCTCCTGCTTCTTTGAAAGGTGATATCACTGAAACGGTAATCGAAGGTATTCCTCCAACAGATCCTAACGGTTTCTATGGTGGAAACGTTTCTGACGACAACTCAGGTGTGATAAAATACGTATCTGTTCGTCACGGTGGTGCTAATATCGGTGAAGGTAACGAAATCAACGGTATCACTTTGGGTGGTGTTGGTTCAGGTACTGTTATCGAAAATGTTGAAGTTATCGGAAACCAAGACGATGGAATCGAGTTCTTTGGTGGAACTGTAAGTGTTAAAAATGCAGTTGTTTGGAATGCTGGCGACGATGCAATCGATACAGACCAAGCTTGGGCTGGTACTTTGGATAACTTCGTAGTAGTATGTGGACCTAACACAGATCACGCTTTAGAAATCGACGGTCCAGAAGGATCAATGATTGCAGCTCACACCGTTAAAAATGGTTGGGTTAAAGGATCTTCTGTTGCTGAATTAGCAGATTTCCGTTCAAATGCTCAAGGTACTTTTGAAAATATTTACTTCTTTGGATTCCCCGATCCTGCAACAGATGGACGTGGTGATTTCAGCTTGGATGCAGCAACTGCACCTAACTTCACCGCTGGTACATTGAAATTTGCAAACCTAGAAGTAACTACTACGTTGACTGACCTAACCAAGATTTTCAAAAGTGGAACAGATGCACATGCTAAAGCGGTTAACGCTGGTTCTAACACAGTTGGTGCAACGTTGAGCGCGTTCACTGGTTGGTCTTGGACAGAAAAAGCAGGCAACTTAGTACCTTAATTTTCATTTATTTTCATTGTTGTCAACAAAATTGATTAGAAATAAATAATAATGAAACATCCCAAAGCAGCGAGTTTTACTTGCTGCTTTGGGGTATTTCTAACTCTCCCATTATTCATATCACTAGATAAAATTTCTCTTTCCTCCCCTAAAAAAGCGATCAAATAATGCAAACCAATAGAATTATCACATTAGCCTTGTTAACCTTGGCAAGTTCAGTTCAAAATAGAATTTCAGCACAATCCTCCAACGCTATTTCAACTGAAAACACAACAAATTCCCCATTAAACCTGGCTGAAAATCTCAAGAATGGAATTATCCGTGGGCGAATTATCGAAAGCACAACTGCTAAAAAAGTTCAAAATGCCGAAGTTGAACTTATTCCCGTATCCAATTCCAATTCTGAAAGTTCAGAATCCGTTAGATCTGAAATACCATCTCCCGAAAAAACAATAAAAACCACTTCCGACCTAGATGGCAAATTCGAAATCCAAGCAACTCCTGGTTCATATACGCTCAGAGTTTCAGCGGAAGGTTTCAATACAATTTCAATTACTGATATAACCATCAGTCCAAATGAAACCAATCCCCTAGGCGATATTAAGCTTGAATCAGCCGTTGAGGGAATGGAAGAAGTAAAAATCTCCGTTAAATCCGTAAAAAATAATGAAGAAGCACTTTTAACAGCTAAGAAAATTGCTCCGAATATGATTGACGGTATTTCTGCAGCCAACTTCAAACGCATTGGCGATGGTGATGCCGCTTCTGCTATGTCGCGTGTTACTGGAGTATCTGTTGAAGGAGGTAAATACGTATTTGTACGTGGATTGGGTGATCGTTATACAAAAACTACGTTAAACGGAGTAGATATACCCGGTTTGGATCCTGATAGAAATACGATACAAATGGATTTATTTCCGACCAATGTAATCGACAATATTGTAGTATCTAAAACGTTTACGGCTGACTTACCAGCGGATTTCACTGGTGGCGTTGTGGATATTGCAACAAAAGACTTTCCCGAAAAAAGGAACTGGAGTGTAAATTTTGGATTGGGATACAATCCCAACATGAACTTAAAATCCAATTATTTAACCTATAAAGGAAGCTCTACTGACTTTTTGGGATTTGATAATGGAAGTCGCGACATTCCCACAGACAACAATAGCCAAATACCTTCTTACACGGATTTTTTAATTAATCCTAATGGAACTAAAGGACAAGAATTTCAGGCAATCACTAGGAAGTTCAACCCGACTATGGGAGCTGAGCAAAAAACCAGTTTCTTGAATTTAAGCATGGGAATTTCTTACGCGAATCAGAAGAAATTGAACAAAAAATACACGTTAGGATATCAAGCATCGTTGACTTACAAAAATGAAACGGAGTTTTACGAAGGTGCAGAATTTAATTTATACGCTAAGGATCCCAATCCGGAAAACATGGAATTAACTGCCTTAGAGCGTCAAACAGGAAATTATGGAAGCAATAATGTTTTATTAGGTGCTTTGGGTGGTTTGGCTTTAAAATCAAATAATGATAAATACAGATTGAACGTCCTACACATTCAAAATGGAGAGTCTAAAGCGGGTCAATTTTACTTCAGAAATACGAATTTAGGTGCAAACTGGGAGGCCAATCAAAACAATTTGGAATACAATCAAAGAAGCCTAACCAACATATTAATTGCAGGTACTCATTCCCGCAATAAAGGAAAAACTAAAATTGATTGGAAAATTGCTCCAACACGTTCTAACATTTCGGATCCCGATATTCGCTTTACTCGATTCAGAGATCCCGACAATGTTATTTCAACTGAGGTGGGTAAACCAGAACGTATCTGGAGAGATCTTACCGAATACAATGTTGCAAATCGTTTGGATGTTTCTAAAGAAGTACGCTTATTAGGTAAAAAAGGCAAATTAGGTATGGGCTTAGCATATACCTACAAAAACAGAAGTTTTGATATTCGCAACTTTCAAGTTACGGTTGGTGATACCAAATTTTCTGGAGATCCCAATGAAATATTTAACGAATCCAATTTGGTGTCTTCAACCAATAAAAATGGTGTGAGATATGATGCCATGTTCATCAAAAATGGACAAGTGGTTAATCCTAACAAGTTCCAATCTCAAGTACATTACAGCGCCGCATACGCTACTCAAGAAGTTCAAATTTCACCTTTATTGAAAACTGTTGTTGGATTAAGAGCAGAGCAATACACACAACTTTACACAGGGATCAATCAATTAAAAACCATTGATTACCAAAATGAAAGAGTAATCAACGATGTTAACTTGTTTCCAACTGCTAACGCTATGTATAGCATCTCTAAAAATGCTAACATACGTATTTCGTATGCTCGAACCATTGCTCGTCCATCGTTAAAAGAGATGTCGTATGCTGAAATACTCGACCCAATCACGGGTAGAACTTTCATCGGTGGAAAGGCAGTAGAAACAACCAATGGAGGGAAAGATACATTATGGAATGGTGACTTGAGATCTACTCATATCAATAATTTTGACATTCGTTGGGAAAGTTTCCAAAAATCAGGAAACATGATTTCTGCAGGTGTATTTTATAAAACATTAAAAGACCCAATCGAAATTGTGCAGTTTTTGGCAGATGCGGGAAGTTTTCAACCGCGAAATGTAGGTAATGCAACAATACTGGGTGCAGAATTTGAATTGCGTCAACAATTATCGATCATCAGCGATATTCTTAAACAATGGTCATTTAATACCAATTTAACCATCACTGAATCTCGCATTAACATCACCGAATCAGAATACTTATCCAGAAAAAACAGTGCTCGTACTGGTCAAATTATCGATAGAAATCGCGCTATGGCTGGACAAGCTCCTTACATTATCAATGGAGGATTATCTTACACCAACAAAAAGAAAACTGTGGATGCGGGTATGTTTTACAACGTTCAAGGTCCAACCCTGCAATTTGTCGGATTTTCTAACAACACAGACGTTTACAGTGTACCTTTTCATAGTTTAAATTTCAATGCCAACATCAAATTTGGTCCACAGAACAAAATGGATTTAGGTGTTAAAGTAAGTAATTTATTGAACGACAAGAGAGAACAAATATTCAGTTCATTCAATGCTCAGAATCAGTATTTTACACGATTGAATCCTGGCACCAACATTTCCGTGAAATTCTCTTACAGTTTGTAAGTTGATCGCTTAATAGAGAGAATGATTAAAAGGGCCACGGGGAGGTGGCCTTTTTTATTTTAAGCATTTCAGACTCACTATTCACCCAAAACCCGACTCCTAGACATAAATTATACTAAATTAGTTTAACCAAGCCACACCTCAATTCTTTTCACCTCCAAAACATTACTTTAACACACAGTTAATACAAGTATTAAATTTACATCAATAATTTTGCATGCAGTGAAAAAAATCATTCGGGACATAAGTTGGTTATCGTTTAACCAGAGAGTAATGCAAGAGGCGCAGGATAATGAAGTTCACTTGTATAACAGATTGCGTTTTTTAGGGATATTCTCCAATAACTTAGATGAGTTTTTCCGCGTTCGTGTTGGAACTCTGAACAAAATGGTTAAGCTCAACAAACAAACTGCTAAAATTCATTTAGAAGAAAATCCAGAACGCATTTTAAGCCAAATTCACGAAGAAGTCATTAAACTTCAAAGTGCTTTCGACAAAACGTTTGCACAAATCATCCGAGAATTAGGTACTAAATATAAAATTTACCTAAAAAATGAACGAGAATTAAGCAAAGATCAAAAAACATGGGTTGAGAATTACTTTGAAGAACGAGTTCGTAGCCAAATTGTTCCCTTAATGATCGAAAGTATGCCACATGCTCCAATGTTGCGCGACCGTTCAATTTATTTAGCATGTTTACTTGGCAACACCAACAATCCTATGTTGCAACGATATGCACTCATTGAAGTTCCAGAGCAACATATTCCTCGATTCATCATACTTCCATCCCCCAAAAATGAAACACATATCATTATGTTGGAGGATGTTATTCGCTATAATTTAAAATTCTTGTTTGCTCCGTTTGGATTTGATCGCTTTAAAAGTCACGTAATTAAATTGACTCGAGATGCTGAAATGGACTTAGACAACGGCTTCAATTCAAACATTATTACCGAATTAGAAAAGAATTTAAAGAAACGTAGTAAAGGGAAAGCCACGCGTTTCGTATACGACAAACGAATCGACCCCCAATTATTGGATTACCTTACGCGCAGACTGAATCTCGATAAAAAAGCTGACCTCATTGCGGGAGGAAGAATTCATAATTTCAAAGCGTTTATGGATTTCCCCAAAGAGGTATTTCACGATATAAAATACCGTCCTAAACCTTTTGTGCATCCATTATTAAAACAACCCTGCAGAATTATGGATGTGATTCAAAATCGGGACGTTATGCTGCATTTCCCTTATCACAGTTTTGATTCTGTGATCGATTTATTGAGGGAAGCTGCCATTGATCCGTTTGTTCAAAGCATTCGAATTACCGTATACCGTCTGGCTAAGAATTCCAAAGTAATTAATGCACTTCTTAATGCCGTTCGCAATGGCAAAACGGTATCAGTTGTTATTGAATTAAAAGCACGTTTTGATGAAGAAGCCAATTTAAAATGGAAGAGTATATTAGAAGAAGAAGGTATTAAAGTTTACGTTGGAGTACCCAACATGAAAGTTCATGCCAAATTATGCGTGATTAAAAAACGTGAATTCAATAAAACCTTACAATATGCATTTATTTCTACCGGTAATTTTCATGAAGGTACTGCACAATTGTACGGCGACCACATGTTGATGACCTCCAAATCGTCCATAATTCAGGATATTAATAAGATCTTCGATTGCTTAGAATCAGAACACCCATCCCTCGATAAAATAAAATCGTGTAAAACACTAATTACAAGCCCTTTTAATACCCGAAATCATTTCATTCAACAAATCGAAAAAGAAATAAAACGCAGAAAGAGCCAACGAAGAATTTTAGTAAAATTAAATTCATTGGTTGACCCAACTCTAATTGAATCTCTCTATAAAGCGGCTCGAAGTGGAGTGCAAGTCGATATGGTTGTTCGCGGAATTTGCACGGCCACGACGCATCAAAAAGCATTTAAGAAAGACATTCGAGGCATCAGCATTGTTGACGAATATTTAGAACATGCCCGAGTAATTATTTTCAATAACAATAACGATCCCATCGTTTACATATCTTCGGCTGATTGGATGGTTCGAAATCTCGATCATCGTGTTGAGGTGACTTGTCCAATCGTTTCAAAAACATTTTCACAAGAGCTAATCGACATAATGGAGATTCAACTTAAAGAAAATGTTAAGGCACGTGTTCTAAATAACATTCAAAATAATGAATACTTCACTCCGGAATCTATAGAATCCGTAGAGTTTAGATCACAATTAGAAATATACAAATACCTTCAAAACAAGGAATATCACTAATAAAATGATTGGTGTCAAATGTGAACTCTCAAATAACGAGAGTTCACATTAACACATTTATTGTTTTAATCAATTTAATTCAAAAAAATCTGGTATTGCAGAACGGCTTGCCATAAATTGGAACCTCGATCAATTGAATTATTGAAAACCAAAACTTGTGGACGATTGGCTACATCCAAACTTAACTTTCCTTGGTGGCCTTGTATAAAACAATTTAATCCTACATGACTTTCAAGAGTTGAAACGGAATTCAACCGATCGTATTTTGACCAATTAACGGATGCATAAACCCCATATCGCGTTGGGACAATTGCATGTGAAGCAGTTGCTGAATTTGCCGCAGCTCCTGCATTTGTTGAAGAAGATACATCTTTATTTCCCGCTGTGGCAGGCACATCTTTTGAAGAAGAAACCACATTCGAAACTTCTATCCTTTTGCTTCTTTGGGGAAGTAAATAATGTACTTCCGAATAGATGGATTGTCCCGTACCAAACATAGGCAAACTATTTCCATATTGAGGCCCCACATCCTTCGTCAACCCAACTAAGTTCGACGAATTTGCAGGGTTCATAATCCCATTCATTCTCAAATAATTCGAACCATAATTTAAATTAAAATACCCCAAATATGCATGTAATGCTGACTGATTATTCATGGGTATGTCCATAAATGATTCCACACAAAATAGCTTCATATCCTCAAAAATTGTGTCTCCAAAGTTCCCCAAGCGATACATTGCATCGGGTTGATAAATCGCCCCAAAAGCGATGTTCCACACTTTCTTCGTTCCCAAATAATTACCAGTCATATAGGGCGTTGTATGTCCCTCCTGATCAAAAAACTGATACATCAAGTAGGTTTGAAGTTGTTTTTGGTGTTTTAGGGGACTGAACTGAGCATTTTTAGAAATTGAAGGTAAGGTTGAACCATTACTGCTAATAGGAAAAGGATCGCTGAGAACAAAACGGTAATCAAATTTACCCAATTGACCACGAGCGTACACACTCAATTTTCGGGAAAATTGATCGATTTGATCTACGGTAGCTTGGGCAAAAACGGGGACATCCATGGTTGCAATCGTACCTATAGACGGCTGAGAAAAGCGCGACAAACCGTTGGCAATTCCCAATCCACCACCTATTTTCAGTGCATTGGTTTGGGTAACTTGGTACTCTGTAATTGCGTCATGAATAAAAACAGCATTTTTACGATTACTTCCAATGTTATACATGGAATTGAAATTATTTTGTCCCACTTGCAAATAATAAAAAACCCGAGGATGTACATTTCCGAACAACTGGAAACGTGTTCTTCTCAACCCAATGTCTAAAGTGTTCAAGGCCGATTCTCCCAGACGAAGTGTTCCTTCATTATTTTGAGAAAAGCGCAACCAAGTTTGATTCAAAAATGTAAAATTCAACGTTGGATAGGGTGACTTTGAATTAGCAGGAGATATGTTGGAAACTCGAGTTTCTGCATTCAAATTTTCGGCAAAGACCCCTAAAAAGGCAATCAGGATTAAATGGAATATGGTTCTTTTACTAAGCATTTTTATAAAATTTATTTCGGTTGTTTTCATCACGGGTAATTACAAAAAACAACCTAGAATATATACGAACAATTACCAATCCGTCGATTATTAATGTGAGTGCAATGATTGAAGCCAACAAAGGCTCATTCGTTTGCAAATGGGTAAACATTAGATCTTCCCCTAGGAAAGTTGGAGTTATTGGAAAACCAGTCATCATCAGTGAAATCACCAAGAAGAAAACCGATAACTTGGGAAAAAATTGAAATAATCCCCAGTGGTGATTTAACCGAATATTATGCTGTTTTTGAATGTATCTCAATACGATTATTCCCATAATTGAGGCTATAAAAATTCCACTTAAGTAAATTTCCACATCCCCTAAAAATCCTTTAGACTTTACGAGTACGCTCAATGCAATGAACAAATGGCTCAACGAAATTGATATCCAAGAAAAAAGAGAATTTTTATAGTTGCCAAATGCAAATAGCACCAAAGACAATGCAAATATCGCTAAAACCAGAGATAAGTGTTGATTTATTGACAACCACCAATCAGGAGAATACTCAGTAAGTCCAAAGAAATCCACACTAAACAACCCCATCAACACTACACCTACACTCACAAAATATCGTTTATCGACTTTATTCAACCATCGACCGCATTGTTTAAATGGATACCAGAGTAATCCATATTGAATTTGCTCCATATAGAATTCTTTAAGACTCAAAACATACATTGTGTAATTCCACCGATTCAGAAATTGAGAGTGCTGCTTTTCGGGAAGACTGGAACGATGTTGTTTTCGAATTAAATAGACAACTGATGAAGGGCTCACTAACAATTGGTAGGTTCTCAACAAAGCATTTCCAACAAAATGGAGCAACGCCAAATCCACCCAACCCAATGCAATCTCAATAAAAATCAAACCAATTTGGGATAAAGAACCATAAGCAACTTGCGATTTAATGGTGGACTGATACTTTGCTGTATAATGTCCAACTAACGAAGTAATTGCTCCAACCATAATCATAAAAGCTTGAACCATTGGTTCTTGCAAAACAATAGGCAAAGTACGTAGCATCAAAAAAGCTCCTAAATGCACAGACAAAGAACCGTAGAAAATTGCCGAAGACGGCGTTGGCCCTTCCATTGCTCGTGGAAGCCAACTCGAAAATGGAAACAACGCACTTTTACCCATCGCTACCAAAAAGAATAACAAGCCAACTGCAACTCCAACCCCTGCGCTTTCCTGTAAATGATCTCGCACAAAATCTACATGATTCAAATGGGCAAAATTGATGTTGCTATGCCAAGCATGATGACTAAGCCACATGGCTAAAATAAACCCTACATCCCCAATCCGATAAATAAAGAATACTTTTACGGCGTTTTTAACCGGAAGATAACGTTCACGATAAAAAGCAATCAATAAAAATGAACTAATTCCAAGAATTTCCCAACCTATAAAAACCGTTTCGTAATTTCCTCCAAAGATGACGAAATTATATCCCACAAAAAACAGCTGAATGGTGTTAAAAAAGCGTTTATACCCCGGTTCTCCATGTAAATACTTGGAAGTATAGAATACCACTATTAAGCTCAAAAGTATTCCCACTAAAGAGAAAACTGCCGATATTTTATCGAAATACAAACTGAAGTTAAATGAATAATCGCCTGAATTGTATAGCGTAAAATCGAAGAGACTTATCCATTTTTCTGAAGTTAACCACCAGGTATAAATCAACACAGGAAAAATCAACAACTGCAACAACAATGTTAGCAATGCTGTATTGGAAATTAACTTTTCACTTTTTCTCTGCCACAACAAACTTATCACCCATCCCAAAATGGGAATTAAAATAAAATTATTTAGTATTCCCATTCTATTTTTCTATTAAATAGTTAACAAAAGATCCGTTAGAATAATAATAACTTGCTCCCGAGATTGGATGAATTACGAGTAAATGCATCCATTCATTTTCAAACCACTCTTTCAAAACAGAATCTTGATTTAAAATTTGTTCCAGTATTTCTGGTGATTGTTGAATAACCATTAACAATCGTATGGCATCATGAATTTCCACCATTTGAGCTGGCAAACCCGTTCTCAAATCGCCTTCAACACCATTTGATACGCCTAAAAGTCCATTTACGTTGTGCGGAAGCTTACTACCTGCTCCCATTTGATCGGGACTTACTTTTGAAAAGTAATACTCCAAATTAATTCCGCCACAAACGGGAACAGCGGCCTTCATGATGGAATGTAGAATAGAACCATCTTGATCCGAAAATGGATTATACGACTGCAGAAAAGCCCTGCGATCTAAATCTACATGTTGCGTTAAACTGCGATTTCCAATAACACACAAGGCATTCGTTGCATGATTGTATTCTGGACGAGTTTCAAACAATCGAAGACTTCGTTTTAAAACCTCTTGATGGATTTGTTTCAATGTCTCTTTGGAAACACCCTGCTTATTTTTCAGTGCTGATTTATGAAAAACACTGTTCATATTAGTAAAGGCAAGAGACCTTTCAGCGGAATTATACAGCAGTGCATTTTCAACCCAATCTTGAAATTTTCCGTGTTCATACAACCGATCCGATGGCATTCGATGTAAATCGTAGAACTGAATTTCATCGCGTGTGGTATCGTGTAGAGCACCGATGAAACGAGTAGTTTCAGGTATCTCTATACCTTTTTGCTTTAAACCCAATCTAATTTCAGGCAAATTCAACACCATCGCCATCAGCCTGGCATTAACTGAACCTGGTCTACCACTACAAGCACCGCAATCGTACGCCGCATAATGAGGATTGTTAATTGAACTGGCTCCGTGACCAATCAAATACACCAAAGAAGCAAAATTTTGTGTCAAATCTATACTTCGAAGCATATTCTCCGCCCTAACCAGCAATTCCTCAAGTGTAAATCCGACTTGCAGTCCATTTTCAAAAACGCCCATGTGCAACAACGTCAATTTTGACTCGGGATTCATAAAAGAGGCTGAACTCGCAACATAATGATTCATTTGTGGTTGAACCATTTGCTTTACCAATCTATATCCTGCTGCAAATCCGAGCCCTATGGAACCCATTATTCCGTGAATCGATTTATGCGTATTTCGATGAAGAATTGGGTCATTTTTTATTTTTTCGGGGGACGTATTCCTTGTGCTTGAAGCATTCTGATTTTGCTCGTTTATTGGTACCTGGCTCGAATCATTCTGTTTCAACCGATTTTGGTTGTTCAATCGATGTGAATTTGGATGTTGCTCCTTAATCAATACGTGAGGAGTAACTGGCGCAGGACAACTTTTGGAAGCGTGTACCATTCCCAATCCTTGGTAATAAAATTCAATCCCAAAAAATCCCGGTATTCCAAAAGTCTGAACTGAATTATCGGATATTTCCTCTAGATGACTTCGCAAACTTCCCTCGCGATCATCGATGCAAAAAAGCGCTTGATATGTTGCAAATGAACCGGAATTCTCTTTCTGAGAACTACTTAAAGTGCTGGTTTGAATTTGATTAATTACGGTTGAATAGTAGGTCCATTCGAAAGCTAATTGCCAAATATTTTCTGTAGAAAAATCCGGCTTTGGACCTGTTGAAAGTTGAACAAATTCGGTATCCAATAAATCACACAATTTGAACGAAGTTCCCTTTTTAACGTGAGACACCAAAAAGTCAAATTCCAATAATAATTCAATAGCTATAAACTCAACCAATCGAACTTTTCGAGGCAAAATCAAATGTCGAGGATTCTGTTCTACCACTGAAACCAACCCTGACCAACCTGGATGCATGAGTTGTTGCTCTTTCAAATATTCAAATCCCAGCGACTCATCTCCCACTAACTCATTCAAAAGTGTATTCAAAGCTGATTCTGGACTCTGGCTTTCCTCCAGTATCCATTTAGAATGGGGATGCTTTAATACAGATACGAAACTCTGTTTATTAATAGTTTTGAAATCCGCCCACAAGCCCTCGCTCCACAGTTCGTTTTCCAATTCTGAAATTCCTTGATCCATATAATTGGAAATCCAACGAAATAAAACTGGATACACAACCGCATCAACATCCAAGTTCAATTTACGCTTCCACAAACCCTTCAAGGTTTTCACTTTAGGGTGCCATTGCAACTGATTCTCGTAAATTTCAATTTGATTTCGAGTATAATCTACCCACTGGTCTACAGTGTAGTGTTTCTTGTTTTTATCTCTAGAAAGGACAAAAGTCAAAGCATCTCTAGAAATTACACCTTGATTAAACCAGTCTAAATACGTTTTTAAATCGTAAATATTTTTGATACCTAGCTCTTGAAAATACGTCTCGATAGCGTTTAAAAACGGTAATTCCTGAAAGTGATGAAGTGTATTATGATGCACAAAATCTTTCAATGGTGCCTGACTGGGCAATAAATGTCTGATTTGAGACAAGTATTTGTTCTCAATTTCATTTTCTTGTTTCATAAATCCCGAACGATTTTACTGTGAAACAACGGTTCTACGAGAACGATACCGTGTAGACATATGGTGTTTAGACTTGGAAGTGTATTTCATATCATCCACTCCAGTTACTTCCAACAATCCACCCGAATTTTCAAACTCTCGAATCAAATGGTGTAGATTTTCCTGTACCGTATGATCAATTATTCTGCATTGTGAAAAATCCAACTTATAGATATCCTTTTGATTAAAACTTGCAATTATTTTATTTAATTTCAACCAATTGGAAAATACAGCTGCTTTTTTTACATATAATACATTACCCCTTTGTTCATAATCCAATTTAAATGCGGATTTCAACGGTGCACCTAAAATGGTTTGAAGAATAATTTTTATCACAATTCCTGCAAAAATACCTAAGAGCAAATCCGTCAAGAGAGTTACAACAATGGTAGTGATAAATACAGCCAACTGCTCAGGACCTATTTTTGCCATGCGACCAAACTCTTTCGGACTAGCTAATTTCACGCCTACTCCAATAAGCAATGCAGCCAATGCTCCTTGAGGTATCAAATCAGAGAATTCAAGATCAAATAGCAAAAACAATAACATCAGTGCCCCATGCCAAAAGTTAGCAAATCGCGTTTTTGCACCATTATTAACGTTTGCACTGCTTCGAGCTACTTCAGAAATCATAGGCAAACCACCCAAAATTGAACTAATCATATTACCGATACCAACGGCTATCAAATCTTTATTAGCATTGGACTTTCTGCGAAATGGATCCATCGCATCTACTGCTTTTACCGTTAATAAACTTTCCAAACTTCCCACCAGTGCGAACATGAGTACATATTTAATAAAGGTTCCAGTCTCTGTCATTCCTCCAAATTGAATGTTAATTTTCAATGTATGAATTAAATCATCTCCGAAATGAATCAAGTACTTAGGATCCAAATGTATACCTTTGGATAGTGGAATAGCAACCCCTAAAACCAAAATTGGACTTGGCACTTTTTTAAGTATGGGATGCTTCACCAATGGCCATAAAAACACAATAAGCAAGCTTACTACACCAATTATCAGGGAATTGTGATCTGCGAGAATCATACTTTTAGGGATGGCCCGAATTAAATCTATGGGTTCAGACAAAACATGCCCTAAACTGTCTTTGGGGGTAACTCCAAATATTTGATGCGCCTGTTTACTGATAATAATAATTCCGATGGCAGCCAACATTCCGTGAATTGCACTCAGTGGGAAAAAATCCACCAACGATCCTAAGCGAATTAAACCGAATAATATTTGAATGATGCTTGCAACAAAAATGGCGCCCAATGCCAATTTCCAACCCAACAAGGCATCTCCTTTACCGAATTCGGCTACTGCACCCGCTACAATTACAATTAACCCTGCAGCTGGACCCTTAATTGTTAATCGCGATCCAGCAATCCATGACACCACTACTCCACCAATCATGGCTGTAATCAGTCCCATAATTGCAGGAAACTCACTTGCTTTTGAAATTCCTAAACTCAGTGGCAAAGCCAACAAGAATATAAAAAATCCCGACATAAAATCGGAACTAAAATTTTGCTTCAACCCAGCGAAACCTTCCGCGGGGAGCGATATATGTTTAATTTGTTTTTCGTTTTTCATTTGAATCAAATAGTATTTTGAGCAAAATACTGAGACCATAGATTCACAACTAGGTCCTAGTTTGACCCTCCTTTAAGGAGAGCTGATGATTAAAAAGAAACTTCCAGATTAGTTTTGAAAATCTGGAACTCTTTTCAATTCGGTTGCAAATTAAAATCCTAACTTGATTTGATGAAAACGCAGGAAATGTCCAATGGCACGAATGGACTGAGCTATTTGATTGATGAATTCAAATTTCAGTCGCTTTAACAAGGTGTTTATTGGAGCCTTAAAACCGGCTACGATAAGTACGGTGAAAAGCGAAGTAAAAAACTCGAACCCAATATCCGCCAAACCCTCTAAATTCGCCTCTTCGAACTCTACTTCTTCGATTTGAACTATGGGATTTGAAACGTGATTTTTAGAGATATTTACGTACCCAAAAGACACTGAGAAAAGCCCTAAAATGGCTAATAAGAAGCGATATTTTCTCAGACTTTTAAGCATCCAATAAGGCAAAATTAATCTTTTTTATTGTGTCATTAAATATTTTCATTTGGTCGATTCATTTTTTCGACGAACGCTATATCCAAAATCGTGGCACGCTTTTTGAATTTTGAAAATCAAACAACAAAACAATTAACAAAAAGGAGGCTACACCATGAAAAACTCAATTCTACTCGGCATGATTTCTTTGATGTCTTTTTCTATTGCATCAGCTCAACGCCACCACCATTCGTCCTCTTCCAACGTTAAAGTACAAGTTAAAATTCAGGCAGGAAATCATTCACATCATTCTGATGGACATCAACAATCATCATGCAATCATTCATCGAATTGCAACCATCAGCAAAACGCTGCCGTTTATCCTTCGTGTTCCAAGCATGGAAGAAACCGAGTTGCGGCTTGTGGAATATGCAATCCACAACCTAGAGTTTGCAACCACGGCAATTCGTGTTCTCCCAATCATTGTAACCATGTAAATCAACCTCGTTCACCCAGAGCTTGCAAACCGGCGGCCATTCGAAATTGTCCTGCAATATCTTGTAACTTTCAAGGTGGTCATAGAGATTGTGGACCTGTAGCAATGGATTACAATCATTTTTATGGATCCTTAAATATATTAAAATCAGCTGCATTCGATTCTGACCGATTAATTTTGGCCAAAAACATTGCAAATAGCAACTCTTTAAGTTCTTGGCAAATCAGAGAAATGCTGTTGGTGTTTAGTTTTGAAAGTAGCCGTGTTGAATTTGCAAAATATGCATATTCAGCTTGCATCGATCCAGAAAACTACTACATGATACAAGATGCATTTCAGTTTTCGTCTTCTATCTCTGAAGTTTTTTAATTTATACATCTAAAAGTATTATTTAAAGTTGCACCTTAAAATCAAGTATTGTTAATAAAAAATAATACAGAAATACCGCACAAAGTCGCAGACATGGTGTTTATTTGGAGAATATTTAATCTCAAACCCTAACTGTGATTCTCGCAAGTATCGATATTGGTTCCAATGCCGCACGCCTACTCATCATGAAGGCAGATCCATACGGCACTGGAACCGATACCGATTTCACCAAACTCAATCTGGTCAGAATTCCATTACAATTGGGTTTTGATGTCTTCGAAACCGGTTTCATATCCCCCGAAAAGATTAAAATGTTCATCCAAACCATGCAGGTCTTTAAAAATCTGATGGAAATTTACAAAGTGGAACATTACCGAGCCTGCGCTACTTCAGCAATGAGGGATGCCAAAAATGGCTCCAAAATCAAAAAAACCATACGCAAGAAAACGAAGATCGAAATCGATATTATTTCTGGAGACGAAGAAGCAGGAATCCTGCTGGAAAATCATACCATTAATACCGGTCAGCAATTATTTATCGATGTTGGTGGAGGAAGTACGGAATTAACCCTTTTTAACGACACAGCCATAGTGGCTAAACAATCATTCAACGTAGGCACTATTCGTATTTTGAATCAATTAAATTACGATGATGCTTGGCAAGCAATGAAATCATTTGTTAAAACTCACGTAGCACAATCTGCCAATTTACAATTGGTGGGAAGCGGGGGAAACATAAATAAAATATTCTCCATTTCAAAACAAAAAGAAGGAAAGCCTTTGAGTCGCAATTTCATTAAACAATTACACCAAAATATGGCTCCCTTACCCATTGAAGAACGCATACACCAATTCAATATTCGAGAAGATAGAGCCAATGTAATTGTTCCTGCCATGCACATTTACCTAAGTGTAATGAAGTGGTCCAATTGCAATGATATACTGGTTCCAAAAGTCGGATTGGCCGATGCTATCATTAAAAAATTGTATTTTCAAAAAATCAAAAACACAGGAATTTAATCATAATATTAATTTATAATGATGATTTAATTATTTTTGACGACTTAAAACGTCATGGATCAGTTATTTCAAAATACTCAATTACTCAGTTCCGTTAATTATGCCAATTTCAGCCTGGGACTTGTGTTACTTATTATTTACACCGTAGTTTTTCAACTTTTATTCAAAAATTACGCTTTGGTTACGTCCAACAGAACACTGTTCGCATCTAACTTTCTGTTCTTTTCTTTATCCATATATCTGATCATTACTACCATAAAATCATCATTAGCACTAAGTTTAGGATTGGTTGGTGCATTATCAATCATTCGCTTTCGTACAGCGATTAAAGAACCAGAGCAAATCATTTTCCTTTTAGGACTAACCGCTATAGCTATTTCTTTGGCCGCTGAACAATTCATCATTTCGACTTTATGTGTTGCTGTGTTTACATTGGTGTCCATCTTTAGATTTAAAGGTGCGGTAAAATCGGAGCGATTGCATTCCGACTTTTTATTAATTACGTTCACGGAGTCAGAATCAACAAAAGCAGAATCTTGCATGTCAAAAATCTCAGAAATCCCTGCAGTAACTGCGCTTTCTAACTACGAAAATTCAAATCACTCCAATTACCGTTTGTTATTCAAATTACAAGACGCTAGTTTACAAACTGTTTCTCAAGTAAATCAGATTTTGACCGACTTCAACGTACAAAACCCACTAGTTAAAATCTCTACATCCAACGCATAACCTAGTTTTTCGGTTGGTTAAATTAGCCTCCCATACAACTAGATTGGAGTGTGTAAACCTACACCACTAACTTTTTATCCACCTGTAAAGTACCACTCATCTCCTCATTAAAACACGATGAATTTCCGCAAAAACATTCAAAAGTCGTCCAACAGATTGATCATCATATTGATTCTCGGGGGATTTTTATTGCTTGAGGTATTATCAGTGAGTCGTTACAACCTGCACATTACTCAACTTATACAAAAAGGATTTGACCACGATTTAATCCATAAAGGTTGGCTATTGAAAGATTATTTCGCAAATAATTCCAATGTGACCTCTCAACCGGTTCCAGATACTCTGAAAATCGACATGCCACCCAATCGTTTTTCAGAAATGACAGCAGAATGGAATCGACAGTTTAGAAATTATCATAATTTAGACGGATCTCCGTGGACAGAGAAAAAAGACAAGTACAGTTGTCGGGTTAAATATGTAAATGCGGAAAATCCAAAATGGATGAAATCCAAAATTTCCATGACGGGTATGTGGAGCGACCATCATTCGGGGTTCGACTACTTTTCTATGAAATTGAAACTAAATGGCGACAATCGACTTTTCGGAGAAAAAGCCATTAACCTACTAGTTCCAGGTACTCGAAATTACATTGTTGATCCTCTAGCGAATGAATTATACCACGAGCTTTTCCAGGGCATTCAAATTCGTTATACTCCAGTTATTGTTCAATTTCGCAAACAAAAACCCATGTATTTATTGCGCGAGGATGATTTAGGTAAATATTTAATAGAACGTAATCAACGCAGAGAATCAGTCATTTTCGAAAAAGGTTTTGCTGGCCCCCTTAAACATTTACCGGGTTTGGAAGAAAAGAATATCGACCTGGAATTTAATGTTGAGCTCGACGATTCTGTAAAAACTGAAAATATCCGGAAGTATATTTCTCGACTATTCAACAAAGACCACGAAGAACTCTTCCCAAAAATTGATAAAACTAAATTCTTAGGGGTATTCGCGATTGGTGTGGTTATGAAATCTTGGCATCATTTGGTGGACATTAACTTACATTGGTATTACAATCCAGTAAATCACACATTTGAACCGTTATTGCGTGAAGTAGGTCCTGATAATCGATTGTCTGCCACTATAGATTCTCGAAACTTTACTCGTCAAAAGCGATTTGAACATTACAAATACCATATTCAATTTTTTAGAGACAGTATTTCACATAGCCAGCCAAATTTTGTTTCTAATTATTTTGAATGGCTCATAAAGCACGATAAAAATACATTTGATTTACTGGATAAATATGTATTGATAGTCAGCAAATCTCTCAATGAAAAAATAGAAAACGGACAATTTAAAACCGCATTTACAGGAATGTCGATAAATCAATTGAGTGAATTCAATGAAGTCAAATCTCAATTATCACATCGTTGTGAGTTATTCAATGCGCCAAATACAGCCTCAAATACAGCGATTCAAAAATTTTCATTCGCTTTAAATGAAACTCCTAACCCTACACCTAACACCATCATCTGGAGCGGAAATAAAATCATCAATGGCGTTGTAAACATCCCCCAAAACACAACGTTAAAAATTCAACCTGGAACTCAGGTCCGGTTTACAGGTAAAAACTCCGTATTGTACGTTTGGGGAAATTTGGAATCGATGGGCACAGCTGGTTCTCCAATTAAATTTAGTGTAAATGATGAAGCCCGCGCATCGCTATTTTTCCAATCTCCAGAAATTTGCAATCTTACTCATACCCAATTTGAGGGATTTTCCAGTTTATCGAACGGTATTCACAACACGCCTGCAGGTCTGACCATTCATCGTAGCAAAATTGTTCGTATCAACTATTGTGAGTTTTCTAACAATCGCTTGGGAGATGATATACTCAACATTTTTGACTGCAAAAACTTTATAATTGAAAATTCCTATTTTCATGATGTGTTAAGCGATGCCTTTGACTCAGATTTTTCGAATGGTGTTGTCCGCAATAATCGGTTCGAAGAAATAGGCAACGACGGAGTTGATGGCTCCGGTAGCGATATGGACATTCATCACAATGAATTCACCAACATCCATGATAAGGCCATTTCCTGTGGTGAACGAAGTGCCTTTCGTGCACTGAAAAATACCATTCGAAATTCAGCAATTGCTTTTGTCAGCAAAGACCAATCGGATTTGAACCTATATCAAAATACACTAGAAAACAACGATTTAAATATTGCAGTGTTTCAAAAGAAACCAGAATACGGTCAAGCTCATTTCACCGCTGATTTTGATATTAACTCCGTCAATTACCTTATTCAGAAAAAATCCAAAATCCGACATCGAGGCAAAAAAATCAAGTGGGTCAAAGATGTTGAATCTATGTTATACGGAAAGCAATTCGGTAGGGCAACAAAAAAAGGATAAACCATGGCAATTTCGTTCTCTCTGTCCAAATTACGTTCATGGTTAAATCCATTTGAACAAAAGGCGTTCAAAACCGAACATCGTTTTGAACGTAAATTCACAGTACCCTTACAAGAAATTGACCGTATAGAAACGCTTCTCTTAGCTCATGGGTGCTCTCCCATTTATCATCCCAGATGGATCAATAATTTGTATTGCGACAAATTAGACATGGAACATCTAAACGACAATGTGGAGGGATTTAGCGAACGAACTAAACTTCGTTTTCGCTGGTACGGCCAAGCATTTGGAGACATCAATGTAACCGCTGAATACAAAGACAAAATCGACGACGTAAATCAAAAGTTTTCACAAAAACTGGGAAACTTTCATTGGAATAACTTAGGTGAAGTACAAGGTTTATTTCAACAATTTGAGCAAAAGCTTATCAACGAATCCAACACTTTATTTCTGGAAGTTGTTCAGCATCAACCCTCTCTCATTAACCGATATCTCCGAAGATATTTCATGGATGTCTCTGAGTCAGTTAGAGTAACTATCGATACAGATTTAAGTTTCTATAATTGCCAAACTCAGTTAAAACATCAAAATCAAGAATACGCTATCATTGAATTGAAATCTCCTTCTAATTCACCTATTATCGACGACTTGATCCCTCTGCAAACATCCAAATCTTCCAAGTACGTAGAAGGACTTATGATGACTGACCCTAACTTTTGATTCCTGCAATTCATCTGCTGTGAACTCCGGCAACTAAGTAGCTGTTAATCGTTCGTCGTTTGTTTTATGTTATTCCAACGAATTTGGCACAAAAGTCACACATATTGACAGGAGGTTTTTGTATTTTTGCACCAAAATAAATTAAATCATAAAACAATGTCAATTGTAGGAAAAAAATTCCCAAATATCGCAGTAGACGCGATCGATCACATGGGCGACAATTTGTCCATCAACGTATTTGAAGAAGCTACCAAAAACAACAAAAAAGTATTGTTATTCTGGTATCCTAAAGATTTCACTTTCGTTTGTCCAACTGAATTGCACGCTTTTCAAGCGGCATTAGCGGAATTCGAAAAACGCAACACCATCGTAATTGGTGCATCTTGCGACACCAATGAAGTTCACTTTGCTTGGTTAAATACAGCAAAAGACAACGGCGGAATTGAAGGTGTAACTTACCCAATTTTGGCAGATACCAACCGCAATCTTTCAAGTGTATTGGATATTTTAGACATCCAATCTTCCGAATACAACGAAGAATTAGATACCGTTTTATACACCGGTTCTAACGTTACTTTCCGCGCTACATACTTGATCGATGAGACTGGCACAGTATTTCACGAAAGTGTAAATCACATGCCATTAGGCAGAAACGTTAATGAATACCTTCGTTTGATCGATGCATTCACTCACGTTCAAACTAAAGGTGAAGTTTGTCCTGCCAATTGGGAAGAAGGTAAAGACGCTATGTCTGCAACCCGCGATGGAGTAGCTGGATACTTGAGCCAACACTAATAAACACATTCAACCAAAACTCAAACGCCGCAGATTAAAATCCTGCGGCGTTATTTTAAAAATATTTATTAACTTACCCTAAATTAAAAACGCTAACTATGTTGATCGAATTAGAAACTGATACCTTACAAGAAGTAATTGGTGCTCACTCCAAAGTGATGGTTCAATATTCTGCATCTTGGTGCGGAAATTGCCGCATCATGAAACCGAAATTCAAGAAATATTCTAGCGAGAACGATAACATTACTTTCGTTATCATCGATGCTGAAAAAAATCCTGAATCGCGTAAATTAGCCAATGTTTCCAATTTACCAACGTTTGCTGCTTTTGTGGATGGCCAATTAGTGGACCAAACCCAAACTAACAAAGCAGAAGTTTTAGGTGAACTTATTTCAAAAATTGCATAATTCATTATTGTCATGAAACTACCGATCATTAAACACTTAACGGAGTTCATCGATAATAACGATGCTGACTTTATCGAGGAAACCATCGCGGTACTTGAACATTTAACAGAACTTTCTTCCCTAAAAGACGAAGAGCTTGATGTGATTGGTGAATTGATTTCGAATATGTACGGAGCTCTCGAAGTACATAAATCCACCTTAGAGGGAGTTGAGAAGAAAGAAGCGTTAAATGCATTCATGAAACGCGTTCTTGGTTCCATCGACAAATAAAAGTCGTATTGTCTTTCATGATAATATCGATTTTATTTGCAGCGTATAGGCCGTCGTTAACTCGACGGCCTTTTTTTATTTAAAGCTTTGAAGTATCTTCGGGAAATGAATCGCTATCCATTAAATTGGCATTTGCTTTTCCTTATTTTCGGGGGATGTATGAGCAACGCACTAATAGCTCAACACTCTGAAAAGGAACTAATCAAGCACGAAATTGCTGTTCAAAAATCCATTGCTAAAGAAAAAGCCGTTGTTAGTCTCGACACCCTTTTTTACATTGGTAAGCCCGTTTGTATATTCATTGAAGAAAGTAAATTCTTAGGCAGTTTGATAAAAGGTACTCTAAAAAACCTCGATGGTACCGACGCCGTTTGGATACGCTACATTTCCAGTCAAGAAGCTCCTAACCCACAAAATTTAAACTACTACGAATTCTATTTTGCGGCTTCCGGTAAACGCGGAATGCTTCCGGTGGGCATAGGAACATCCCTCGAAAAAAATATTGTAAAAAACGGTCTTTTTGTGGATGGATATTTAGACAAAAATGCTAGCGACAAATTTGTGGCCATGCATCCTGTTCCCAATTTCATGACGGCTATTATTGTTAACAATCATCCTCAAGCACAAATAAATCATTCCGGCGTTACTGTTATTGCTGGTGGAATGGGAAATTCAGCCGGATCTGGTGGTTACCCAGGGCAAAACAATGGCGGAATGAACAATGGAGGCGGATTCAACAATCCGAACTATGCTCTAGTTCAGAGAAATAGAAACGCCATGGTGCAAGTAATTGGATCCAACATACAACAGGACTTCAAAAGCGTTGGAAACATCACCAAAAGCACGGTGGCGCAGAATGGAACTATTGTTACTACTTATACCGTTTCATTGTTAACTGGAATTACTGTAGGTACGGCTACAGCTGAAGGAGCCACCTCTCATTCCTATCAAATTCTTACGTTCAAAGACAATCGAATGCACTCCCTCAACTCCACCATTGGTAGAGATGAAACCGATATTGCTCAGTATTTGATCAATATGGGATATTTATAATTTAACTTCAAGCTATGAGTCAAGACCCTATTTGCCCTAATTGCGGATGCGATTACCCCTATCCTACTGGCGCCCTTTGGATGTGTCCAGAATGCGCCCATGAATTCAATCCCGAAGATGCTTCTTCTGAATCACAAGACCAAGATGGTCCGGTTGTAAAAGATTCCAATGGAAATATCTTGCAAAACGGAGATTCAGTTACCATTATCAAAGATCTTCCCGTAAAAGGATTTTCAAAATCCATTAAAGTGGGAACCAAGGTAACCAATATCCGTTTGGTAGACGGTGATCACAATATCGATTGCAAAATACCCGGTTTTGGTTCTATGGCATTGAAAAGCGAATTCGTTAAAAAAGCGTAATTGATTTTTACGGATTTCGTCTCTTTTTTACACGTTTTACTCTTATTTTTTGCATTATTTGCGATAACCAAATCGTATTTTGAACAATTATTATTAATTTTTGCAACACATCATGAGCTATCCGTATCAAATAACGTCGAGAGAAGAATACGACCAAATCTATAAAAAAAGCGTTGAACAACCCGAGATATTCTGGGATGAAATTGCTCAAAATTTCACTTGGAAGAAAAAGTACGAATCGGTTTTGGATTGGGATTTTAGAACTGCCCAGTCTAAATGGTTCTCCGGGGGAAAACTAAACGTAACAGAAAATTGTCTGGATAGGCATTTAGCTGATAAGGCCGACGTTCCTGCTATTATTTTCGAACCTAATAATCCTGAAGATCATCACCGAGTGCTTACCTACCGTGAATTGCATTTTAAAGTAATGCAATTTGCTCAAGTGCTCAAAAACAATGGCATTCAAAAGGGAGATCGCGTTTGTATTTACATGGGAATGATACCTGAATTAGCGATTGCCACCCTCGCTTGTGCTCGAATTGGAGCGATCCATTCGGTAATTTTCGGGGGATTTTCAGCTCAAAGTATATCCGATCGAATTCAAGATGCTGGGGCTGTAGCCGTTGTAACTTGCGATGGAGCACATCGCGGAAATAAAACCATCGAATTAAAATCCGTAATCGATGATGCTTTGATGTCCTGCCCTTCCGTAAAATCCGTTATTGTTTGCACGCATACACGCACACCTGTAAGCATGATTAAAGGCAGAGACATGTGGTGGGAAGATGAAATTAAAAAAGTGGAAACCCAAGGAAATCCGTTTTGTCCTGCCGAAGAAATGGATGCCGAAGATGAATTATTCATACTGTATACATCCGGCTCTACGGGCAAACCCAAAGGCGTGGTACACACCACTGCCGGCTACATGATCTGGGCCAATTACACCTTCGTAAATGTGTTTCAATATCAACCGGGTCAAATTCATTTTTGCACCGCCGATATTGGCTGGATTACGGGACACTCGTATATTGTTTACGGGCCTTTAAGTGCAGGCGCAACCACCCTCATGTTTGAAGGAATTCCTACATGGCCAGATGCTGGTCGCTTTTGGGAAATCGTTGATAAATACAAAGTCGATATACTTTACACTGCCCCTACTGCCATTCGATCGTTGATGAGTTTTGGGGATGAGCCTCTTAAAAACAAACACCTAAGTTCCATCAAAGTACTTGGCACCGTTGGAGAACCGATTAATGAAGAAGCTTGGCATTGGTACAATGAAAATATAGGAAAATCCAACGCACCTATCGTTGATACCTGGTGGCAAACAGAAACCGGAGGAATCATGATTTCCAATTTAGCCGGAATTACACCCGCTAAACCATCGTTTGCAACCCTGCCTTTACCTGGAATTCAACCAATTTTAGTTGACGAAAACGGACAAGAAATTCACGGAAACGGAGTTTCTGGAAACCTATGTATCAAATTCCCTTGGCCAGGAATCATTCGAACTACCTATGGCGACCACGAACGCTGTCGCCAAACCTATTTCTCCACCTATGAGAATTTATATTTTACGGGGGATGGTTGTTTGCGCGATGAAAATGGATTCTACCGAATCACCGGTCGCGTTGACGACGTACTCAATGTATCTGGTCATCGAATAGGTACTGCAGAGGTTGAAAACGCTATCAATATGCACGCGGGTGTTGTAGAAAGCGCAGTTGTTGGATATCCTCATGATATCAAGGGACAAGGCATATATGCATATGTGATTTGCACTGCCACTCACGGCGATGAAAACCTAACCCGTCAGGATATTATTCAAACAGTATCCAGAATTATTGGTCCCATTGCTAAGCCAGACAAAATACAGTTCGTGAGTGGGCTTCCCAAAACAAGAAGTGGTAAAATCATGCGACGAATACTACGAAAAATTGCTGAAGGCGAATTAAGTAATATTGGAGATACCACAACATTATTAGATCCAATGATCGTGGATGAAATTAAGGAAGGTCGATTGTAAGTTCTCTAAAATTAGATTCCCTGCAACCCTTTTCCTTCAAAAATCAGAGGCATGCACTTTTCAATTCGAGAAGTGCGTGTAGCTGATTGCTTAGCGCCATTAAAGTGAAAGAGGAATCCTTTTTTTCTCCCTGGGGTTAAAGCATCAAATGCCACTTTAAATTCTGGATTTTCATCAAATTTATCCAGCAACTCTTGTGGAAAATGCAATTCATCTACTGACTTTGGAATCACCTTTGCCCCTTGTTTTTCCAACTCAATTGCTTCATAAACAAATCCTTTGATGAGTGGTTCTAGCTCGCGAATTTGATCTACATGGGTAAATCGGAGCAATTTAGACGATTCAGCATTCGGCCCGGGACTCACAAGAACACCTTCAGGATCTGAAAGTAAGGATCCTTTAAAAAATCCCAAAGAACAATCCTCTTTCCAAGCACCATAAATCAGAATATTTTTACCGTTGTAGGTATAGGTGGGAGAACCCCATTTTACTTCTTCCTGCAGAGGACAGTCGAGCAAGATGCTTCTCAATAATTCAAACTCATTGAACCATTTTTTGGCTTTACATTCTGGAGTTGGGCCTAAGGAACATCTACCACAACCTTGTGCATAGTACTCTTCCAGCGTATTGGACTTAGAAACCATTCCGTAAAATTAATGGATTTAAATGTTGAATGTTACAAAAAATAACACAACACAAATGAATTTAAAATACGCCTTTCGCATCAAGTTGTTAATTTTGCAGCAAGCTTAATGTACTTCTATGATTCACCGTTTTACTTTAATCGCATTCATTTCCCTGTTATTTAACCAATTGCAATCTCAGGTTGGTATTGGAACTACTTCACCAGATGGTAGTGCACAACTAGAAATTAACAGCAATTCAAAGGGTTTTTTAACTCCTCGATTAACGGCTGCTCAAAGAACGAGTATATCCAATCCTGCTACAGGATTGTTGGTTTTTCAGACCGACGGTACATCCGGTTTTTATTATTATACTGGATCTTCTTGGATTAATCTTACCAGTGGAGGAACTGGTGGTGTACC
This sequence comes from uncultured Rhizobium sp., assembly GCA_964415065.1. Lineage (GTDB taxonomy): Bacteria > Bacteroidota > Bacteroidia > NS11-12g > UBA955 > VMCP01. The sequence continues at coordinate 18,125 of CAYPYX010000010.1, read as the reverse complement.
GAGTGGCACCATTATGGCATTCGCTGGAACAACCGCTCCTTCTGGTTGGCTTTTGTGCGATGGTTCGGCGGTTAGTAGATCCACCTATTCAAATCTATTCACAACCATAAGTACCAGTTTTGGCGCTGGCAATGGTTCTACCACGTTCAATATTCCTGATCTCAGAGGAAGGACAATTTTTGGATTAGACAATATGGGTGGTACTACTGCGAACCGTTTAACTACGACCAGTGGAATTAATGCAAATAATACAATTGGAGCAGTTGGAGGAAATCAGACTGTTACATTATCTACTAGCAATTTACCTAGCCACAATCACACCTTTACGGGTTCGTCAGTAACCACGTCAGATAATTCCCACTCCCATAATTACAACGATGCGTATTTCGCTGAAAATTTCAGCGGTGGTGTTGGTGGAAACGCACGATATGGCATCAGTGCAGCTACTGACAATGACAACAACTTCTATTGGAGAACTTCAAGTAATACGCACAGCACTCAGCCTTCAAATATCAATACCAGTTCAGAAACTCATAATCATACTGTAACTGCTGCGGGCACTATTGGTAACACAGGCAGCGGCACGGCATTCTCCACATTGAATCCGGGTATTGTTTTAAATTATATCATCAAAATATAATAATGAATCCGTATAGATGAACTCTGTTCTGTGCTGGACTGAACTACCTGTTGAGATGAATCAGGCTGCACTCGGTTGTTTATTTAACTGAACGACCAAATCAATACGGTTAAATGCTTTACTATATCCAACTAAACTGCCAGCTTAGTCTGGTTGGACACCGTATTTTTCTTGGAGGAAGGATATACTCGACAAAACGAGTCCTTCAAGTGCTTCAAGGTTAATGTCGGATAATTTTTTAACATAGATGCACCCTTTTCCCATTTTGTATTTTCCTAATTGTTGAAGAAGTTCATCTTGTCCTTCGCACCCGCTGTAAACATAGAGTGAAATTGCAGCTTTTCGGGGCGAGAATCCAACCAAAGGCCAATCTCCTTCTTGTTTACTTCTGTCGGATTTATAATGGTACTTACCAAATCCAATTATAGAAGGACCCCACATTTTGGCTTCAAAACCAGTAACTTTTTTCATAAAATCTAAAAGTTGAAGCGCGTCTTCAATTTTCTTTTCTGTATCTGCAAATGAATGTATAAACTCAACTACATCACCATTATGCACTTTCGTCTTGATTTCAGCCATAATTCAAATTTAGCACATTAATTATTAAGTACAGTGAGTGAATAACTAATGTGATTTCACCCACAAATTTGCCCCTATTTAATAATTAGCCAATTAACTAATCGGAACAGCAACTAGAACTAAATTTATGAATAAAACAATTGGAAAGATTATTCATGTTTCAGAAATTCAACTGTAGATCATCCTAAAAACAGCCCAAAAACCGCCGATTTGTCACAATAATGTATTCAACGCCCCAAAAAATGAGTAAAAAGTACTATTGCAATTCAATTTTTTTGGAGCTATTTTACAGATTCAAAAAACTCAAGTTTTAATGTACCATTAAAACTGGTAGCAACTAATTGAAAAACAATATCAAAAACGAGGTAATACAGCCTATGATTAAAACAACTACAAAAAAAATAATTATGAAAAAAACAATTATGAAAAAAACACTACTGATTTTTTTCATAATTGTTACATCTTTTGGTTCATTAACCGCCAACTATCGACCTTATGGAGGACAGATAAACAGTTCATTATTGGACACCAACCGTGTAAAAATCCGCGTGATTTGGGATTTATTTTGCAACTCTACTTCTTCGGGATTAGATACGATTAGAAATGTGGAATATGCTTTTTTTATTGGTAACATGGAAAACCGAAAAAGCCCCATTGTAAAATTGTCCAATGCTCTTTTCAAAAAAGACTCCATTACCAATTTAGATCCCCTATGTAAAGGATATGCCAATACGTGTATGCCTGGAGGAGTGGCTAATGGTAATATTCCATATTCGGGCAACTACAGATATTATTTGTCCGCCATTATCAATTTAAAAACACATACTCTCATTGACAGTTTTATCAAAAAGTATGGATCCGATCAAATTACGTTTATTGGAAGTTCGGAAGTAAGTTTAAGTATGTTAGTCAACAACATCAAATCACCTTACGGTTATACCATCAGCACGACCCTGTATTACAATACACTTCGGACACTAAATAGAATGAGCAATGATGCACCGATGGTCAGAAATCACATCCCCAGAGATAATTCAGCCGGTGAGTTTCGGTATTTCCCAGATGCTATGGATGCAGAAAATGATCGTCTTATATATAAACTTCAACAACCCTATCAAAGCGGCAGTTCCTATGCGGCATATACCTTAAACAATCAGTATTCAGTGGCAGTGCCTATTAAAACTTTTACAGGTGTTGGCACTACGGATGGTTTTGCCAAAGCCAGCCGCAATATTTTCCCTCCTCGTGGATTCAATTTCGATACGCTATCAGGAGAAATGTATTTTTACAAAAACGACGCGAGCGACGGAGCTTTATTCTGCTATTCTATAATCGAAACACAAAAAAATGCACAAGGCAAATGGGTAGTAATTGGACAACATTCTTATTATTCCAACGGAAGATTCTTCAGTTCTGCATCTGGTAGTTCATTTAATTACAATCCCTATGTTCGAATCGGAAAGGAATTTTCTGTCGTTGCGGGGGAAACCATTGAAATTGAATTCTCCATTGGCGATCCCGATACCGGCACCTATTTAGAAGCTATTTTAAAAACCGAGTACAAAAATACATGGCTTTATAGCACCCCTGGGAAACCCAATACCTATATTTTCAAATGGAAAACCGATTCATCTCATGCCCATAAACCTTTCCATACATTCAATTTATTGGTCATGGACAATTATTGTAGCAGCGGACAACCCAGAGGAACCACAGTATCCCCAATTTTGGTTCGCGTAAAACCTGCCATTCCCTACGAAAACAAATCACGTGATACTACCTGTAATCGAATTTTTACTGAAGTGAATTTCTTGAAGAAATTCAGCGGGAATGCCTTTATACAATGGCAAGTAACCTCTAAATCAGGCAACACCACATTAGCATTTCTCACTTCCAAAAACCTGTCTGAACAACTCCCCAACGATGAATATTATGTAACACCTTACATTACACATGACTCATTGGGTTTTGTTCCTAAAACCGATACCGTAATTCTCAACAACGAACCCAAACTTCGTTTAACTGGTGACAGCCTGTATTGTGGAAAAACAGATATTCATTTCAGCACCTCTACCCAAAATATGAAGTCGTTAGTTGGATTTTCATACAAACTCAAAAACGGCAACATTTCTTACAAGGCACCTCAAGGAATTATTACCACATCCGACACTATGTTTAAATGGTTCTTCACGGTTACTGATTCCATTGGTTGTTTTGCAACTGATAGTTCGATTTACAAACAATTACCGAGAGAGTATTTCAAATTATCCCCCCTTCCAACAGGTTGCAACATTTTGAACACTATTGATATTAAAAATAGTTGGACAGATCATTCATCGCGCAAATACAAAATAATAAATTCTGCCAGTTGGCTCGATACAAATAATGGGAAATTATTATTAGATCCACAAAAAGTTGCTTCTACAGCATTCAAAAATGGAAAAGCCGAACTCAGTATCTCTGTTCATTATTTAGATTCTTGGGGATGCCGTGAAGTCGACAGCCTGATTTGGACGGTTATTCAACCTGTTAAATCCGAAAGCGTAGACACTTCTATTTGTCAAAATACCGGATTTCTTTCCTTGAACTCTTTAATCAAAACCCCGTCTAATTCCTCAGTGCATCAACCCATTTGGACGGCATTAGAAGCACCTAACGGAGTTAACATCAATGAAATAATAAGTTCAGACCAGCGTTTTTATTTGGGAAGTCAATCCGAATTAAATCGAAATGGAAGCTATCTATTTAAATTAGAATTCAAGGATTATTTGAATGGTTGTTATCTTGCAGATACACTAAAAATTGAAGTGATAAATGAACCTCTACTTAGTTTTAGCACACCCTTGATGTGTCAAGGTCAAACGGATTTCGACTTATTAGCGCAGGTGTACGTAGAAAACAAGCCAGCTACCGATGGCAGATTCTATTGGGATTCGTATAACTGGAATAAAAAAGCTCCTGAACTGGAAAAACATCCCATAAAAAATAACCAATATGCACCTGCTGATATCGCAACTGGAAACTGGAGAGTTCGTTACGAGGGTCCACAAAAAGGGTGCCAAGACACAGGGTACTTCACACTTCGAGTGGAGGAATCCCCCAAAGCAATAATGCAAATCACTAGTCCAACAACCTTAAATATTCATGCTGCACAATTGATAGCAATCAATTACTCCTATGTAGCAGGTAATGATAAGATTTCTTGGCTTTGGGATGCAGGTGATCCCAGTTCCACTTCGGATACATCCAGTAAAAACACCTTTATTTACACTTATCCCAAAACTCCAGGAGAATACACATTGTCGTTAATTGCTAGTACGAACCAAGGTTGCAATGACACTGTTTCGAAAACAATAACACTTACGGATTTCAGCTCAGTTCATCATTTGGAATCGTATGGAGTAAAAATTACTTCTGATGGAAAATTCATTATGGAAAACTCAGATTGGAACTTGATCTCTGTTCGTTGGTATTCCATGTCGGGAGCTGAAATAAAAGTACCTTCAAAAGGAATTTCCTTGTATCGGATAGAGCTTCAACAGGGAGATAAAACAGCCTTTGCCACCGGCAAATTTGTTCATTGAGTGCTATAAAACAGGCTGATAACCTGTTTATCGGTACATGTACTGGCAAACTACCCGTTGGTTTGCCAGTATATATACCTTCGGATCAACTCGTGTAGTGTACACGAGTTTTTTACTTTTAAATGAGTACAATGATTCTTAATAGTATGCTTACTTAAATTCAATGATTCGGATATTTCTGCAGTGGTCAAACCATCTACAAGCAGTTGAAGTACCTTCAGTTCCGCTTCTGTAACTATGGGTTGTGGGATAATATCTTCAATAAAATCCGGCGAATTCTGCTTTAACCCTGTGCTGCTGCATCGGTACGGCAAATGCTGCATCAAATGAAATAACCCTTCTTCCAATTCCATTGTAGATGATGATTTGCTTACAAAAACTCTACAGTTAAAATCCTCCAACGATTTCAACAACGTATACTGTAAATAACTGGTGTAAACCATATAAGGAATACCGTTTTCAAAACAGTATTTTGGCAGTGCAAGCGATTTACCCACATGAATATGCAAGTCCGTGATCACAAAATCAGGTCGATTTTTAAGCATATGCATCAGAGCATTCTCCACTTCTGAAAAAGTAACCACACTGGAATTGGGCTCAATACGATGTATTCTCAATTTAAGAAGTTCTAAAATGCCGGGATGATCGTCTAATAGAACCAACTTAACGGGTTCAACTTGAGTAATTGAATTCATTTTTTTAAAGGTGTCAAGTTCAATTCTTTTTATTCAAGGGAAATTCAATGGTATCATGCAAATAAGATCCCAACAAGTATTTCTTTATTTTACCTCTAATATACTTAATTCGTTCATCAATTGAATACAATCCTCGTCCATTTACCGTAATTGTTTTTACTTTATAATCTTCATTTAAATGCTTCTTACTTTGATATACCATTTCCAAAACACCATTCTCACCATTATCACTGGTGTATATATCAACAACAATATGACTGGGTTGCTCATGTGATATCGCATTGGTAATTTTTTCTTGTACAATTAAAAATAGTTGTTTCGCTGTTTCTAAAGGCAATTCCAATTCTTCTTCGATTTCAATTTGCACTCGAGTTTTGTTCGTGGACATGTCAACTCCCATCCTCAAAAAGCTTCCCCGCCAATCTCCTTTCATCATTTCTCGGGGATATATGTATTCTACTAAATGCCGAATGTCGTTATGAAAATTACGAATATTCATCACGGATTCATTGACCTCCTCCGCTATTTTTTTATCTTTTATTTCGGGGATAACTTCAAGCAATTTCTCACGCACTTGCACCAATCTTCCCCCCACATAATCATGCAAATCATTGGCAATTCGTTTGCGCTCCTCCTCCACCATGCTGAATTGTATTCGTTTAAATCTCCGCAACTTTCTCAATTGATACATGAAACTTATATACACAAAAATCAGTGCCGACGTGGCAACTGCAACCGTAGGTAGAAATACAAAAATGTTATCTAATATGAACTGGTCGGCGGGATTTGACATATAAAATAATCACGTTTAAAAGTAAAATACTGGCCCCATTGATTCCGAAATAATCCATTAATTTTGATTCACTCCAATTGAATTCAATGCTATCGAAAATCGTTGTTATAAAAATTATAATGTACAAAACCGAATAACTCAATAAAGAAAACGAACTCCAAGTGGGCCTCCCATCATTCAACAATTTCTGAATCAACAGAAAAGAGAAACCTAAAATCAAAACAATATAATTCCAATAGATCAAATGGCTTCCAAGGTAATAAACTAAAACGAAAAACACCAAAAGTACGCCAAACACCCATATTCTCTTTTCAGGCAGTAAATCCTTGTAAACCAAAACATTTAACACCCCAACAAATAACACATCGTAACTCCAAACCACAATATCTGCTGGGGGAAGATGTAAAAATCGGTAGGTTTTAAGAATTAGTTCAAATGCAATACTGCCAAAAATAAAAAAACGGTCCAGACTCTTAATTTTTCGTTGAATGTACAACCGATTACGCCACGCTGGGACAGCCCAGGTTACCCCAAGCGTTATCAACAAAAAAACGTACATTTCAAGGATTACAGAGCCTAGTTTCATAACTATACTACAAGTATATCCAGTTTGTTAACAAAAATCTTTCGAATCCTAATTATTTCAAGCAAAAAATCACATCAAAGGACTAGCTACAGGGCAGACAACGGGACATTTAACCCCTTTATTCATGATCAAACCGGAAGTCATATCATTTCCATTTGCATCCACCCCAACTACAACTAAAGTAAGTTCGTTGTTGCTGTTTTTAGCAAAATAAGATCGAAGTGACACACAGCCGGGTTGTGACATCAATTCCTGAAATGCGGTATTATCCATTTTAACGGAAATGGTTTTACCACTAAACAAAGGATCATTCTGGTAAGCATGGGTCATAGACACCGCTTCTGTTAAGGTGATTTCGTGATAATTACTCATAAACTTGCAAATTAGTGCCATTACTCAAGTCTTCATAATTACAAGTGGATAACTATGCAAAACCACGAATAAAATTTGCAGACATGAGAATATCGACTATACCCAAGAGTCTTATTGCAGAAATTTCACGGTTTTTGAAACATTTTGAGGGTTATGTTCGTTGATAAGGTCATGATTTCATCTTCTGGTAGTCGCGGTTTTTATTTCAAAGAATTTGAACCTAAATCCTTAGAGCCATTCGATGTTTTATTTGATATTTTCAAAGAACTCATTACGCACACTTCGGGCGACTTCGATGAAGCCATTGCTTGGTTAAGAGAACTGGATAAAGAATATCAACTTACGGATGAAAATTACACCATCGATGACTTCATCGAAGATTTGAAAGAACGCGGATACATTCGAGAAGAGTTGAACGATTCCGGGGGATCGGGTTTCGGGATTACCGCCAAAACGGAAAGAGCCATTCGTCAAACGGCATTAGAACAAATATTTGGAGATCTTCACAAAAGTGGTTCCGGCAACCACAAAACCAAAGCTTCAGGTCAAGGCGAAGACCTCACCGGAGAATATCGCAATTACCAATTCGGTGATGCGCTCGAAAAAATATCCATGACCGAGAGTCTCAGAAACGCTCACGTAAGAAGCGGATCTGCAGAAATTGAACTAACCGAAGACGATCTAGTAGTAGAAGATTCACAATACCAAAGTCAAATGAGTACGGTGTTGATGATTGACATCAGTCACTCCATGATTTTATACGGTGAAGACCGAATCACTCCAGCCAAAAAAGTGGCTATGGCATTGGCAGAATTAATTACCACGCGTTATCCCAAAGACACTCTGGATATTTTGGTTTTTGGAAACGATGCTTGGCGAATATCCATCAAAGACATACCCTATCTCAAGGTTGGGCCTTTTCACACGAACACAGTTGCGGGACTTCAGCTCGCTATGGACATCCTCCGAAGAAAGAAAAATACACACAAACAGATTTTCATGATTACGGATGGTAAGCCCAGTTGTGTTAAAGAACGCGATGGCCGTTACTACATGAATAGCAATGGATTAGACCCCTACATCACCGAGCAGTGTTATACTCAAGCTGCACAAGCACGAAAATTGCATATCCCTATAACCACTTTTATGATTGCCCAAGACCCTTACCTTCAACGATTTGTAGATAAATTCACCGAAGCCAATCAGGGGAAAGCCTTTTTTACGGGCTTAAAAGGTTTAGGGGAAATGATATTTCAAGATTATGAATCCAACAGAAAAAAACGACTTAAATAATATGATTTCAACATTCGGAGAACTGAAAAAAGCGGGGTATTCTTACCAATCCATCAAAGACGAATTACGCAAAAATTTGATTGCCAACATTCAAAACGGAGTGGATTCGTTTCCCGGTGTGCACGGCTTCGAAAAAACCGTTATTCCCGAATTGGAACGTGCTATTTTATCTAGACATAACATTAACTTACTGGGTCTACGGGGACAAGCTAAAACCCGACTGGCTCGATTGATGGTCAATTTGTTGGATGAATACATTCCTTGCGTACAAGGTTCTGAAATCAATGACGATCCTTTTCAACCCATATCCCGATTCGCCAAAGAATTGATGGCAGAAAAAGGCGATGATACGCCTATTTCTTGGCTGCATCGTTCGGATCGTTTCACAGAAAAACTTGCAACTCCCGATGTTACCGTTGCAGACTTAATTGGCGATGTTGACCCCATTAAGGCGTCCAATTTGAAATTGTCTTATGCGGATGATCGTGTGATTCATTTTGGGATGATACCTCGTTCCAATCGTTGCATATTTGTAATTAACGAGTTGCCTGACCTGCAAGCTCGAATTCAGGTAGCTTTATTCAACATCCTACAAGAAGGCGACATTCAAATTCGCGGTTTCAAACTTCGGTTGGCCTTGGATTTGCAATTTGTATTTACTGCAAACCCAGAAGATTACACCAATCGCGGAAGCATAGTTACTCCTTTAAAAGATCGAATTGGATCACAAATTCTGACTCATTATCCAGAAACCATAGAAATTGCTCGTAAAATTTCTGCGCAAGAATCTCAAATAACCGAGGAGCAATCTCAGCGGGTTTACATTCCCGAATTGGCCAGAGATTTATTGGAACAGATTATTTTCGAAGCCCGCGACAACGAGTACGTAGACGACAAAAGCGGTGTTAGCGCACGTATGAGTATTTCGATGTTAGAAAACTTGGTAAGCACTGCCGAACGTCGTGCTTTGATCAATGGGGAGTCGAATACTTCGGTACGTTTATCGGATTTCATGGGAATTATCCCTGCTATTACAGGGAAGGTGGAATTGGTTTACGAGGGTGAGCAAGAGGGAGCCGCTTTTGTAGCGACTCAATTAATTGGTGCTGCGGTAAAGTCGCTCATGCCTGCATATTTCCCTCGCATTGAAAAATTGAGCAAGAAGACCGAATCCACTCCATACGATGAATTACTGGCGGAGTTAATTGCCGATGGTGGTGTTTTCTTATACGACGACAGCGAACAATCGGAATACGAATCGACATTAAACAAAATCCAATCGCTGGAAGATTTACTCAAGAGCTACCAGCCGGAGGCATCAGGCCACGACAAATTATTCTTGAAGGAATTCGTTTTATGGTCGCTGGCTGAACACCAAAAACTCGGCAAAGAACGCATCCAAAACGGCTTTGATTTCGGTGATTTGTTTTGATGTTTGAATTGGAATTTCATCTTTTTTAACGGTCCTATTTTTTCTGGGGATATAGTGACATGTCACTATATTTTTCAAATTTCTAATCAGTAGATTTGTTTTATTGGGTTTCCACTCGATATGTTTTTGTAATGAGTTAATTTTTTGTAGCTCAGGTGGCGAAGCTATGTTATGAATTGGAGGTATACTGTTGATTGTGGCTACTCGATATGAATGACTCAACAAGAGAGATTGAAATGGGTAGAATTTCAACGGTAATCAATTAATTCCAATAAAACATCATGAATATGAAATACATAAAATTGTTATTCAGCATTAGTATAGCATTCATTTGTAACAAAAATTTAAATGCTCAATATAGTTATTTAGATAGCAGTACCTATTATACGTACTGCGATGCTCACTCACTTACACCGGGGTTGAGTTTTGCGTCTTACTCAAAAGAACTTGTGCTATTGGATTCCGCAAACTCAATGGAAACTTTTTATAAAGTTTTATATGAATCTAAAGATTGGAATTGGAACCAGCGATCGTACGTATATTTCTTAAAAGTGAAAAGAGATACAGTATTTTTTAGTGGCACGTTGTATAATGCATATGATGATTCTTTTGAAGTCAAGAATTTAATTATCTATAATTTTAACTTGAACGCAGGCGATACGTTCAAAATCAATCATTCAGCAAGCGGGCAATTGCTGGTTGATAGTGTTAAAAATGTTAAGTACCACGACAATCAAATAAGAAGAACACAATATTATACGGTTCTTTCATCTGGATATAACAGAGTAACTTTACCATTTTCTGCATCTCAAGGAATAGGGTCTAATTATGGTCTTATACCTTTTAGAATTATAAGACACAATTCGCCATTTTGGCAAGAATTAATTTCTGTTTGCAACAAGGATCAAATGGTTGTATTTGCGGCAACTGAATCTTTTAACTATTTGAATATTAAGAACTACTGCGATGAAATCGAAATAATCGATTTAATTGACACCATTAGGAGTGTATCGTTTGATGAAATAAGTGATCAGCATACGGTGCTTTTCCCTAATCCCACAAACAATATTTTGAAGGTACGTGGTATGTCTTCTGGAAATGCCTTAATCTACAACTCAGTTGGTCAACTTGTTGTTGATGTAACTTTTGAAAATCAAATAAATATAACCAATCTTCCCCAAGGAATATATCAAATCATTCTATTCAAAGACAATAAAGAATTTAAAGGTAAATTTATTAAGAATGAATAAATATGAGCTTACCATCACTAACTTTTAGGTCTAACAACTGGGGAGGATTATAAAATATCACAAAAAATCAATCACTTATATTCGTTTAACACTTATCCTAATGAACTTGACGTAGTAAAAAAATAATATGAAAAAATCCATCAGCAAATTCGCTTCTATGAACCGCATTAAAATGATTACTTCCAATCAAAAAACAAGTAAGTATCTTTTGATACCAGTACTATTTTTTATTAGTTCCTTTTCTAAAGAATCACCGAATAGCGCTTGGTACAGTCCGGGTCAAATACATCAATTTTCTGCTATGAATAGCGAAAATCCGACTGAAAAAATCACCATTTCGCTAACTTATGATCAATTCGGCAACGCTTCGATTTCTAAGTCTACCACAATTGGCTCCATTTTGCAAACCTCTCATATTTTTTCAAATTGGAAATCCATACAGATGGATGAAAATAACAATTCAAATTTTAGTTATTCCATTGATTCTCAGTTCAATTGGTATATCCTTTATTTCAAAACCGATTTAGGGTTACGCGTCTGTTCAGAATTGGGATCGGGTGGTTCTTCTGGTTCGGAGGGTGATGCTAAAATAGTTTGTGATTGTGATGCATCCGCTTCTTCTGAACCTAATGCAGATTGCGATGTATCAGCAATAACAAGTGGCCAAACTATAAGCGCTCAATGCATTGTTAAAATGGGTTGTATGGCTTGTAAAAAACCCAAATTAGTCAAAGGCAACATTAGCGTATTCGGCACTGGAGGCAATACTGATTTCCTAGTTTTTCAAGCAAAATCAGCAACTGTGAATTAATTAAAAATATTAATTGAAGTGATTTAATTAATTGGGGATTGGGTGCTTGAAAAAATAATGAGATGGGTGAGAATGGACAACACACATTATAATGTGATTTTGCATGTATCTATACTTTGATTGTCGATTAGTTACAATAATATCACACTATATTGTGATTTTATTGTGTATTTAAATTAAAATTTGTAGCTTTGACTCATAAATCACATTATAATGTTAGCAACGGACTTAGGCAAAGTCATTAAAAACAGACGTAAGGATCTGGAAATAACCCAACCTCACTTGGCTGAATTGGCTCAAATCAGCATTAATACCTTGTACAAATTAGAGAAGGGACAAGGTAATCCCTCGTTAGATGTGATCAATAAATTAGCTGAAGTATTGGGAATGGAACTCACCTTTCAAGTAAAAAAGAAACCTTAATAAATGCGAACATTAGAAATATACCGCAACGGCATTTTGGCAGGACTGCTCATTGAAGAAAATCGAAAGCAGTATATTTTTAAGTACGACGAGAAGTATTTAATAGACGACAATAATCCTGCTATTAGCTTAACACTGCCGAAGTCGCAAAAGGAATACAGGAGCGAATTCTTATTCCCATTTTTTTTCAATATGCTCAGTGAAGGTGTCAATAGAAAATTACAAAGCATACAATTGAGAATTGACGAGGAAGATCACTTTGGATTACTTGCAGCCACCGCACAATACGATACAATTGGTGCTATTACTGTAAAACCAATCAAGTCAATATGAATTTAAAAGAATTGCACTATTGTCCTGGAAAATTGGCTGAAGGTTTTTCAACATACAGTCCCAGTTGCCTTCGTAATTTATTTAACGGTAAAAAAGTAAGTCATGTTTTGTCTTACGATCAGCCACAGCAAAATGAAGAAGTCGCCGAACTTTTTATGGAAAATCGCAAGCGCATTTCCATATCGGGTGTACAGGAAAAATTAAGTTTTGTTCTGGAGAAAAACATACTGCGATTAACTAAGGAAGGAGAACAAGGCACATACATCCTCAAGCCAATACCTAGGGATTTAAAAAAAGTTGACCAAGTTCCTGCCAACGAACATTTAACGATGCAGATAGCCAAACAAATATATGGCTTAAACACGGCAGAAAACGCCATGGTATTTTTCAAAAATGGTTCGCCAGCTTACATCACTAAACGCTTTGATTTAAAAGCCGATGGCTCAAAATGGGGCAAAGAAGATTTTGCAACCTTAGCTGGAAAAACCAGTGAAAACGCAGGACCAAATTTTAAGTATGACTTCAGTTATGAGGAAGCTGGCTTGTTGATTCAAAAATATGTATCAGCATGGCGTGTCGAAATTGAAAAGTATTTTTCATTGGTTTTATTCAACTTTCTATTTTCAAACGGTGATGCGCACTTGAAAAATTTCTCGTTACTAGAATCATCCAAAGGCGATTACCTGTTAAGCCCAATTTATGATTTGTTGAATACCAAATTGCATGTTGATGACTCTGATTTTGCTTTAGATAAAGGTTTATTTGCCGATGATTTTAAAAGCGATCAATATAAGAAAAGCATGCATCCGAATAAAAGTGATTTTCAAGAATTTGGGAGACGCATTGGGGTTACTGAAAAAAGAATCGAAAAAATAATGTCCATGTATTTGGAAAAACAACCATTCGTGGAAGTATTAACAAACCGTTCGTTCTTAACTGAAGCAAATAAGCGTGGTTACTTAATGATGTATCAAACAAAAAGAAATTATCTTTTGAGTTAAGTGGAAGTGAAAGTATACGGCTGATATAACACCTAAATATAACTAATAATTTAAGCTGTTGGAGCTTGTATCTCATTTTTATACTTTTTTGATATTCTAAACCCTTTGATGTTCATGCTTTATACTCAAAGTGATTTGTTGCACATATTTTGTTAACTTTTAAGCTCTAATTCATTTGTTATTAATGTTTTCATATTTCTGACACTCAAAATGTCGATATGGATGCAAAAAATGCAGAAAACTTTCAATTTGGAGCAGTTCATCGAATTGAAATCGATGCTCACAAATTTGCAAGCCGAAATCAACAGCTTGAAAAATCCTGTTGACGATTTCACCTCAAAATGGGTGGACACTTATGACGTGATGGCGATGCTTCGTGTCAGTCGACGCACCATGGATAATTACATCAAAGCAGGCAAACTAACTCCTACCAGAATCAATAAACGGAATTACTTTGCAGTTAATCAAGTGAAAGGATTGATGCATATTCCTGAAATTCCGAAGGTCAGTTCTTTCCAGGAAGATATACAAAGGATGATTCAAGCCATGGTGAGCTTGAAGGAAGATGAAGATTAATTCGAGATGCTATGCTATTTAAACGTCAACTATTAATTATACCCTAAAACAGGGTATAATTACCGTTTTTATTTACCTTTTTTATTGTATAGATTTACAATGGTTGGGATATTTGCTAAATGCTTGGATTTATTTAAGCAATGGTGCACAGATAAATAGGTTAGCCGTAATTTTAACAAACCAACATACACAGATAATTTAATCAATTTAAAATATGAACTTTAGCGACAACGTAACACAAATAATTTTAGCTGTTATTGCTACAATTACTGCAGCAGGAGTAATCTTTAAATTTGTAATGAAAAAGACCAGCAATAAAAACTCAGGTAAAGTAAATATTAAAGACAGCAAAATTGGTGGTGATGTTGCTGGACGAGACATAAAAAAATAATAATAAATGCCACACGAAAAAATATCTATTGAAAATAGCGAAATTGGCGGAGACGTTGCTGCTGGCAATATTGACAAGTCAAGAAACTATGAGTTTTCTGGCTCTAAATCTTCCTATATGGGCATTCTGCTTAAAAAGTTTAAACAAGAACAAGAGAACGATCAACAACTAACTGCGTTTATTGAAGATTTAGATTACTACTTCAACAAAAAGAAAGATGATGTAATTGGACTTGAAGAAAAATTAACAGCAGCAAATAGAAGAAAAGGATTTATTGAATTTGCCATTGAAGCAAAAGAACGTTACCACAGAAAACTCTATAAATTTCAATTTTCTGAGGCAGCACAACAAATTAACGTACATTTATTAGGTTTGGTAATTTCCTATTTTGAAAACGAAATTCATCCATTATTGGAGAAAGGCGAAGATGAGCAACTAATAAATTCAATGATAACTGAGCGACTTGTAAATTCTTTATTAAACGAACTTGACCAAAACTATTTAGGATTTACGGCTCACGACATAAATGGAATGCTACACTTTTTAACTGGTAATTGTCATATTAAATGGACTTAAAAATATGTTAGTATATCATCCTGCCTTCGATTTATACAATTGCATTTTCAGGATGCTTCAACTTCTTTCATATGCCAAAGAGGACGAAATTCATATTGACAAATTACGAATTTGGGATTTCTATACAACTTTCCCAAACCTAGTAAGAGAAATGTCTTTCCCCTCAGATTTAAAGCATTTAAAAGACAATATTTTTAAAGAAAAAAGGAACCCATACGAAGAAATTACAGACCAAAAGCAAATTTTTGAAAGAATGAAAACGTATCAACTTTCAGCCATTAAATGTCTTGCATCTTATGGTTTTGTTGATTCAAAACTATTGTCAAAAAACAAAGTCAAAAAAACTGACAAGGAAATACCTGAAGCATTAAAAGCAAAACTCAATGATTTAGCAAATCAAAAGGGGAATGTAATAAAATTAGTGACAAGCGATTTAGTTAACTTACCTCTCTTTGGTGACAAAGGTTGGAAAGCTAGGACTGGACTATTAGAATTCAAATATGACCCCAAATAAATCATACCTATTTTTAAATCGACTTGTTGTTTTGACACATCAAGGCTCAGTTGCATACGATGAAGTTTTTCATAAAGGTGTTAATATAATTCGTGGCAAAAACAGTTCAGGTAAATCAACCATTTCAAATTTCATTTTTTATGCTTTAGGTGGGGACTACAATAACTGGAACGCGGAATCATTAAAATGCAAAGAAGTTTTTGCTGAGGTTTCTATAAACAACGCAACTTATACGTTAAAGAGAACAGTTACTACTTTCTTAAAACAACCGATGAGTATTTTTTGGGGAACTTTTGAGGAAGCAAAAACAGATGCAATAAATTGGAAAACATTTTCATACTCACAAAGTGACGAAAGAGTGAGTTACACAAATATTTTATTCAAGGCACTTTCATTTACAGAAACCAGAAGTGAGACAGACAATAATATTACTATACATCAGCTTTTAAGGTTAATTTATATTGACCAAGATTCGCCAACTCAATGTTTATTTAGGAGAGAAAATTTTGACTTACCTGCTATTCGACTTGCTATATCCGAAATGTTATTAGGCATTTATGACGATTCTCTATATAATGACAGGTTAACATTAAGAAAAGCAAATAAAGACTATGATGAAAAGAAACGAGAATTTGACAACCTAAATAAACTATACTCAAGATCAGGTAATGCAACAACATTTGAAGGCCTGAACAAAGAAATTGAAAAACTAAAAGCTGAATTAGATAAAATACAAGCTGAAATTACCAAAACAAAAGCAGCAAAAACACTTAAAATTGCAAAAAAATCAGCTACAAGAGTTGAGAAAATACAAAAAGAGTTAATGCCTTTGAAACAAAAACTTAGGGAATTGACAACTGATGTTTATCAACTTGACTTAGATATTATTGATTCTAGAAGCTTTATTGACACCCTTAAAAAAAGAATTATAGACCTTGACAACTCAATACTGACAAAGAAAGTTTTGGGGGAGCTAACCCTTACAAATTGTCCTCAATGCTTGAACCCTCTTGAAAATAATATTCCTGAAGGACATTGTTTTTTATGTAAACAACCATTATCGGACGATGAAGAAAGAACACACGCCAAGAGGCTTAAGCAAGAAATTGAACTCCAAATAAAAGAATCTGAAGGCTTGCTACTCAACAAGGAAAGAAAACTTGTTGAACTTCGTGGAGTGTTGCCAGAGTGGAAAGAGAAATTAAACATACAACAAAAAGAATTAGATATTGCAATTTTCGAAAGTCAATCTACAAGAGATGATAAAATTGATGATTTATTTGTTCTCAAAGGTGGCTTAGAAATGCAATTAGAATTATTAACCCAACAACTTAAAGGAATTGACCTTTTAGAGCAATTGAAAAAAGAACTAGCCGATTTATCTGCTTTAATTTCAACTCTAACTTTGACAATTGAACAACGGAATTTAGCACAAAAGACCAATAGAGATAAGGCTATGTTGGCAATAGAGAAAAGTATTATTTTTATTTTAAAAAACGACTTGGACAGACAAGGTGAATTTAAAAGAGCTACAAAAGTTGATATTGATTTTTATGGTGACTCATTTTCTTTGGACGGCAATTTTAACTTTTCTGCAAGCTCCAACACATACTTTAAAAACGCAATTCGTTATGCCATATTTATTGCAAGCTTGACATTGGATTTTATGAGGTATCCAAAATTCATACTTTGCGATAATATGGAGGACAAGGGAATGGAAAAAGAAAGAACACAAAATTTACAAAATCTAATTGTAAAAATTTCAGAATCATTTAAAGATAAAGAAGAACATCAAATTATATTCAGCACATCAATGATAGCAGATGAATTAAACAATACGCATTATTGTGTAGGAAATGACTATAACCAAAACAATAAAACCTTAAAAGTATAGCCAACGCTTTTGGTGTATTAACAACTAAGTACTTCGAAACTATAATGATGTAAATTTCAAATCAATTTTCACCAACATTTTCATTTGATTTAGAAATCTTACCTCACCCTCTTCTTCGTCAGTATCCCTGCATCCTGTAGCTTCCTTCCTAAAATATCATCCCCAGCAACCTTTAATAGGTCTTTTTCTAACCCTACAACAAATAAGACTTGCAAGTAGCTGCCAATTGAAACGGTTGGACTCCCTTGCTCAATGTTGTAAATCGTTTTTCTACTTGTTCCTGTCCTTTCCGCCATTTGTTCTGAGCTTATTTTGCGGCGTAATCGCGCTAATTTGATATTCTCTCCTAACTCTTTGAGAATTTTGAGATTCTTAGGCAATA
>CAYPYX010000009.1:42571-72793 GCA_964415065.1 uncultured Rhizobium sp. | reverse complement strand
CACTTTTCTTTCTTTCAACAACGCGAGGGTCACGTGTCATGAATCCAGCTTTACGTAAAGTAGAACGAAACTCTTCGTTGATATCAACTAGAGCTTTGGAAATACCTAAACGAATAGCTTCCGCCTGACCAGAGATTCCTCCGCCACGCACGTTAACCATAACGTCGTATTTTCCTTCGTTGCCGGTGATATTAAAAGGCTCCTTCACGGAATTTTGGTGCCAAGCCAATGGGAAATAATCCCCTAAAGACTTCTTGTTAACTACAATCTGCCCGCTACCTTCCTTAAGGTAAACTCTCGCTACGGCAGCTTTTCTTCTTCCTGAGTTATTCATCATCATAGTTCTCAGATATCGAACTTCAATTCTTTTGGTTGCTGAGCAGCATGTGGGTGCTCAGATCCCACGTATACAAACATGTTGTGAAATAATTTTCTTCCCAAACGATTCTTGGGTAACATTCCTTTCACTGCGTATTCAATTAAACGCTCAGCCTTCATCGCTTTAGCCAAAGCCACACGCTGCCCACCTGGAAATCCAGTGTGGCGAATGTACTCCTTACTGTCCATTTTAGAACCAGTCAACTTCACTTTGTCTGCATTGATCACGATTACATGATCTCCACAGTCCACGTGAGGTGTAAAGTAAGGCTTGTGCTTACCACGAATAATCGTAGCAATCTTTGACGACAAACGACCCAATGGCTGGTCTGCAGCATCTACAACGTACCAATTCTTGGTTACCGTTGTGTTGTTCGCTGAAATGGTTTTATATGTACTTAACGGATTCACTTTGCGTTAGCTTTAATCAATTTTGGGGTTGCAAAAATAGTAAATATTTTATTGGATAACAAGATATCCACAACTTTTTTTTGAAACTAATTCTTTGGACAGCAATTTTTCATTCTTAAACACGGTCTACCAATCATCTTCATCAGGCACATATGGTGCTTTCAATGAGGCCTTCAAACCGTCTACTATTGCCTTCACCTCACGGTCAGCAGCAATTAAATACTTATCGGTTGTTTCGTAACCACGCTTAACCTTCATGTAATACTCGTGATATGTTTTTACCTGAGTGCTATTCAAACCCTGAGGTAATAATGTATGTGCAAAATTGCCAAATTGATATTTATATCGTGCTTCCTTGAATCTTAACACCAATACATAATCCAAATCCCCATTACGAGTTTTCGAATTCGTACCATTTTGAATCACCATTGGAACTTTAACTTTGAGATAAATTAAAGAATTTGCCTTCTCCTCTACCACAAATTTTTTATACTCCTTTTTGCCATAACGTTTCATCAAGTAACGCTTAGCTCTCATAAACAAACTGTCTTCAGTACATGTCTCACACTCTTCATCCTCAACAATTCCTTCATAAAAAATCAATTCACGAAGTGAATCGTAGGGCGGCACAAATCGAACATAAGGTTTTTTCTTGATAGCCTGATTTTCTCCTGAATTACCTTCTGTACTTCCAGCTCCCCAGCCTCCTGCTTCGGCTGAACCTGAACCTGTAGAATCTGCAGTTGCTGTTGCACCAGAACCCGAATCATCATCCCCGCTGCCCCACTGCGCCCTTAAGTCACCTATAATTAACAACAAAAATCCTACGAGTACCATACGCCAGTTTACGCGTATTCCATGCCTCATTTCTTTATTCGCCTGATCCAATGTATTCTACAATCTAGTTAATTGTGCGAATATACTATAGAAAAAATAAAAACATCATCGATTATCTCGCAGATGTCCTTTTTATTGAGCAGAACCATCCCTCAATTTCATTCCTTTAGGATATCTTCCCTTACTAAAAATACGTCCCGCCGGTTTACCCTTACGCAATGCCTTTTGTTCTTCTTCCGGCAAATGAATTATCCTTTGGCACTCTTCACAACAACATTTCTCATATTTCTGAGCACATTCCTCGCATTGAATAAAGAGTAAATGACACCCTGTATTGGCACAGTTTATATGCACATCGGCCGGTTTTCCACATTGATGACACTCTGATAAAATGTCGTCGGATACACGTTCATGCAGTCGCTGATCAAAGACAAAATTCACGCCTTTAAACTTATTCTCTAATGCATTCTCTCTAACCTGTCGTACATAATTAATAATGCCACCCTTTAAATGATAAACTTCATTAAATCCATTGTGTCGCATCCAAGCACTCGCTTTCTCACATCGGATACCTCCAGTACAATACATTAAAATTCGCTTGTCTTTATCTTCCTGATATTTATCAATTACATTTCTGAGTTCATCACGAAATGTATCAACATCCGGACATTCTGCATTCTCAAATCGCCCAACTTCACTTTCATAATGATTCCGCATATCAATAACCACAGTATTGGGATCTGTTAACGCATGATTCCAATCGTTGGCTTCCAAATATTTACCTGTATCAGAAGGATTGAAAGTAGGATCATCAATACCATCAGCCACTATTTTGGGACGAACTTTAATATCCAACTTAATAAATGCCTTTTGATTTTCTTCAATAGCCGTATTTAAACGAATTCCATTTAAAAAATCAATTGAATAGAGTTTGTTCTTAAATTCTTCAAAATGTTCCGAAGGCAGTGCAATTTGAGCGTTTATACCTTCTTCGGCAATATAAACTCGACCAACTACCTCTAAAGGGGTCCAATCAACAAATAATTGATCTCTAAAATCTTTGGGCTGGGGGATAGAATAATAACGATAGAATGAAATGGTAGTATACGGACGTGTATCTGCTTCCATTCTGCGCTTTAACTCCTCCCTACTAACGATGTTTCGCAATAACATGGCAGGTATGAATGTTAAATTTTACAGTGCAAATTTAAACAAAATGTTTCCAACCTTTCAAAAGAATTAAACAAAAAACGGGTCGCTCTCAAAGAAAGCGACCCGTTTATCAAATAAGGGATTTAGAATCTCTTAAAAATATTTTGAACCTGATTAGTGGCGAACCATCATCTTAGTAGTAAAGTTTACAGCATTTGACTTCACTGTAACCATATACATTCCTGATGTCCAATCAGCAGTAGCTATTTCAGCTTTACCATTTGACATAGTTGATTCGTAAACTACCTGACCAGCCAAATTCGTTACACGAACTTGAGCAACTTCACCACGCAATACATCAGAATTGATGTGGAACAAATCATTTGATGGATTAGGGTAAACTAATACGTTGTTTTCAACGCTTTCTGTTGATGCCATAGCCACCACGAAAGTCTCAGATTGCAATACTTCTTTAGTAGTTGCATCTTGAACGAAAACAACCACCTTTAAGTCATCCCAAGTTTCCACACTGTTTTCCGTAGCATGGTTGATGTGTTGAGCTGAAGTACCATCCAAAGGCAAACGGTAGTTACCATTGAAAGTCCATGACAATGTTTTATCTACATCAACATCTTTAGTCAATCCACTCAATGCCATACCTGTGCTGTTTGGCATCATTTTCTTCATTACATCTTCAAACTGAGTTTCTCCGTTTGATTTTTTGTTTTTGTAAGTTACACCCTCAACAATAACAGCAAATAATTTCAAATTGCTTGAAGCAATATCAGCTGCAGGAGTCAATTTAATATTTGCGGTGATGGTATTTTTCCAAGTGTTAATTGCAGTACCTGAAATTTCAATAAACGATGGTTTTGCTTGATACTGATCGTATAACGCAGTGGTGAAAGAATTTGCATTCTCATCCCATCCACCATCAATTTCCATACGAGGAACAGAGTTAATCGCATAGTAATTCATACGGTCACGAGACTCTTGAGTGCAATATGGATCACCCGTACCAGGGAAATATACTTGATATTTGATAGTTGAATGATCAGTTCTACCGTCTACTACGTTCAAGTAATTAGCATTACCAGGTGCACATGGAGGACAAGTTGAAGACGTGTAAATTTCATTTAAAATCTTGCGCTTAATCCATTTATCCAAAACGTTTACCGCAACTGATCCAGTGTTTTTACCAAACGTATCTGCAGATGAATTCACAGAATTAATTTTCACAGCTATAGTGTACTTTCCTAAAGCAGAAGGAGTCCATTTTGTTGGGAATGTTAACTCGGAACTGCTGCCGCTAGCTAAATTCAATCCTGTAATATCTTCAGTTACTTCACTTCCACCATTCAAACTATAAGTTGCATTGATAGATGTGATAGCTTTTCCGCCCGTATTTTTCGCAGAAAACTTAATTGAAAAAGGAGCGCTGGTGTTCTTTAAAAACTCTTCCAAATTAACAGAAACCAATGTTAAATCGTTGTCTACTAATGTTCCTGGTGAAAAAGTATAATATACATTATCCACGGTTGTTGGATCGTTTGTAGCTACCATTGCATAATTAGGTGAACCATTTACGCTTACGGCTGTGCTACCATCAATTTGAATACCAACCGTCAATTTAGTTTTGTTTGAACATGCAGATTGGCCATTAACGCAATTAGAACGCTGATCTACAATATGTATGTTGTTTGTTCCTTCTTCTAAAACAATTGACATGTAAGCCCAACCATTCAAAAGATTCGCTTCAGTGCAAGAAGCGTACATAATCCAATGCTGACGATTTGGAGCTGTACCAAAAGTTTTAGTAACTACGTAGTCACCTGATAATTTTGCATCCACACCCCAAATAACAACAGACTGATTTGGAATGCTTGCACTTGGCAAGGCAGACGGAGTAGCTGATGGGCAAGCAGTAGAACTTCCCACATCGAAAGTAACGATACCCGTAGAACCAATTTTATATTGGGTAACCGCAGTACCATTAAATTTAAAGTTGAAAGGAATATTTTGAGCGGCGCTCCATGTTTGAGATTGTGGTCCCGTTACTACGGTTGTCCAACCTGTAGCTAAACCACCTCCTGGAGGGTATTCAGCGTCAGAATTCAATGATCCTGGGTTTCCAGTGCTCGCACCAGGTACTTGATAGTAACCTGTTTGGGCATTCAACCCCAAAAATGCAGCACCGATTGCAGTGAGTAATAATTTTTTCATAGTAATTGTGTCAATTAGGCAAATGTAGAAGATTTTTTTAAAATCCGCTCCGATTTTGGGTTAAAAAATCTCTTTTTCTAATTGACCGAATATTTCATTCACTTCAGAAGCTGTGTTAGCACCTACTAATGACGTACGATATTCTTTAAAATGTGGAATGCCCTTAAAATAATTTGCGTAATGTCTGCGCATTTCTACCACACCTACTTTTTCCCCTTTCCATTCAATAGACTTTTCAAAATGGAGCTTGCACACCCGCAGACGTTCTAAAAAATTAGGTCCTTCAAGTGTTTCACCTGTTGTTAGAAAGTGTTTTATTTCTCTAAATACCCAAGGATATCCAATACTTGCTCTACCAATCATGATCCCATCCACTCCAAATCGATTCTTATATTCCTTTGCCTTTTCGGGGGAATCAATATCACCGTTTCCAAAAATGGGAATATGCATTCGAGAATTTTCCTTCACCCGTCCGATTAGTGTCCAGTCTGCCTCACCTTTATACATCTGAACTCGAGTTCTGCCGTGTATTGACAATGCTTTAATTCCTACATCTTGCAATCTCTCGGCCACATCAACGATATTTTTGGTTTGTTCATCCCATCCCAAACGAGTTTTCACCGTAACAGGCAAGTGAGTAGCTTCGACTATAGCTTTGGTCATGGCTACCATTTTCTCCGGATTGGTTAAAATACCCGCACCCGCTCCTTTGCAAGCCACCTTCTTTACAGGACAACCATAATTTATATCAATCAAATCCGGATTTACCTGAGTTGCAATTTTTGTAGCTTCAACCATCGATTCAATATCAGATCCAAAAATTTGAATTCCGATAGGACGTTCGTACTCAAAAATATCCAGTTTTTGCAAACTTTTTGCTGCATCCCGGATCAGACCTTCACTGCTTACAAATTCAGTGTACATAAGGTCTACACCTTGCTCCTTACACACAAATCGAAATGGAGGATCACTCACATCTTCCATAGGTGCTAACAAGAGTGGAAATTCTCCAAGTGCTATGTCGCCAATTTTTACCAACTTTGTGCAAAATTACAAAGAATGTTCACTCCCATCGATAATCCCGTAAAAAAACCCTTGATGAATCTCTGGGGTATCGCTTTTTTACTTCTATTCATATTGGTCTTTCAATTAGTGGGATATGGCCTTTCCACGTTCATTTTGAGCAAATGGTTTGGCATTTCTCCCGATTTAGTAAGTACGCTTTCATCAAGTCCCGATGGGAGTGCTTTATCAATCAACATTGCTCGATTTTCCAATTTGATACAATTTATCAGCTACATGGGAATTCCAGCACTACTTTTCACGTTGACAAATCGAGTTTCAATTCATTTTTTCGGGGGATACAACCAATCTATTTCGGTTCGTAAAATCACTTGGTCTATCATTATGGCGATAGCCGCATTACCCGTTGTTGCTGTACTTACTGAATGGTCAAAACACTTCCCGTGGCCAAGTGGTATGCTCAGCATCGGAGTAAAGCTGTCGGAACAACGAACTTTAATATTCGAAAACATGTTAGACATGTATCAATGGCAGGAATTAATATTTTGCATTTTCCTTCTAGCTGTTTTACCCGCATTTTTGGAAGAATATCTTTTTAGAGGGATAATTTTAAAAGTGGGAGAAAGTCAATATAAAAAACAACGAACTGCCATAATTTTTCAAGCATTTGTATTTTCTCTACTCCATTTCTCCATTTTTGAATTTTTAGGAATATTTATGATGGGAGCCGTATTTGGGTGGGTAGCTCAACGAAACAATTCCCTCTGGTACAATACCCTCGCGCATTTTATATTTAATGGTGTTACCGTTGTTGGTCATTATTACTTTCAACGCAATTTCGAAAAAACAGGCATCCACTTTGATATTGACACTATTTTAACCAATTTTTCTATGGCCATCCCTGCTTCTCTGCTTTTGGGAATGTCAGTGTATCAGCTATCACGTCCCGAAAAACCAAAATCCAAATAATTCTTTCACATATAGCACTTTCGTATATACAGCAAGACCCCCTGAATTTTCAATAAAAAAATCAAACCGTTTCCCATAAAAACTACTCCGTTTTGAAAAAATAGAACCTGCACATTTTTAACTTACACATACCATTTTAACCATTAAACCCAACTCGATTTTTTAAACGATATGAATAATTTCACCCTAAGAATAATCAGCGGTTCAGCAATGATAGCCGTCATTTTCCTTTTAATACTCTTCGGAACAACCACAGGAATATATCTTTTAGCAAACATCATTGGAATCTTTTCTCTGTTGGAATATTTCAAATTAAAGAACGTAAGTAACAAAGCAGTAATTCTTACCAATATTGGTTTGTTTATTGGAATTATATTCACGTTAGTAGCTCACTTCCCCTATTTTAGTTTTACAAACATTCAATTGGTTGTGGGTATTTTTATGGGATATCTTGTTTTTTTCGGGGTTATTCAATGGATTTACCGAAAGCAAGTTAGTGTTCTTACACAACTATTCGCACAGTTTTATATTAGCCTGCCCCTAGCTTGCTTTTTACTGATCCCTACTCAAGGATTCAAATTCCCATTTAATCCTGAAAGGGACTTTAATCCTAACCTAGCTCTGATGTTATTCATTTTGGTTTGGTCGAGCGATTCTTGGGCATATGCCGCGGGAAAATTATTTGGTAAAACCAAGTTAGCACCCAGTATTTCTCCAGGTAAAACATGGGAAGGATTTTTAGGTGGATCCGTATTAACTGCGGTAACTTCTTGGGCATTTAACCTCTACGTGCTCAACTCAACCAGTCAGTTCACCGATATTAATGCAGTTCTGTTGGGTTTATTTATTGCTACATTCGGTACCTTGGGTGATTTATTCGAAAGCTCTTTGAAACGAAAAGCCGGCTTAAAAGATAGTGGTAATATCATTCCTGGCCACGGTGGCATGTTGGATCGTTTCGACGCATTTTTATTCGCTTCTGTCGTAATGTTCTTGACAATTTGGCTCTTTAAATAAAGAATTCACATTTTCCGGAACCAAAATACGAGGTTCCATTTGTTTACAATCGATTTCCATTCAATTCCTTCGGCGATTGAAAGGCGATTGCGCATTGACGTAAGGCTCCGTTGGTATTGCTTAAAAAACGCAAATAATCCATTTCCCATTTCGCTTTTAATTTGGTAATTTTGCCATAATTTATGAGCAAGCAAGACACCTCCTTTTTGCAAAACGCAGATCCTTCTGCCATTGATCATTTGTATCAACAATACCAAAGTGATAAAGACAGCGTAGATTTCGGTTGGAGAAAGTTTTTTGAAGGTTTCGATTTAGGAACTCAAAAGTATGAAAATGGAGGAATTGTGTCGGAAGATGCAATAAAGGAAATTCATGTCTTGAATTTGATCAATGCCTACCGTCAACGAGGGCATTTATTTTCTCAAACTAATCCTATCCGTCAAAGAAGGACCTATACACCTACGTTAGATATCGAAAACTTCGGTTTAGAAAATGCCGATTTAGAAAAAACGTTCAATGCTGGCATTGAAGTAGGCTTAGGTGCAGCTAAACTTAAGGATATCGTTGAAAAGTTAAAGAAAACTTATTGCGGTTCAATTGGATGTGAATTCACCTATATCCGTGATCCTCGTAGAAGAAATTGGTTGCAGGAACGTTTTGAAAAAACACAGAATGCTCCAGATTTAACCATCGACGAAAAACGTCATTTCTTGGGCAAAATAAATCAAGCTACCGTATTCGAAAATTTCCTTCACAAAAAATACATTGGTCAGAAAAGATTCTCTTTAGAAGGACTTGAAGCATTAATTCCTGCTCTTGATGCCGTAATACAATACGGTTCTGGATTGGGTGTGGAAGAATTCGTTTTAGGTATGGCACATCGCGGTCGTTTGAATGTATTAGCCAATATTTTCAATAAAACCTACGCTCAAATCTTTTCTGAATTTGAAGGAAAAGTGTTTCAAGGTGGAGATTTTGACGATTTTGAAGGGGATGTAAAATACCATTTAGGTTATAGCGTGGATGTTGAAACAGCCGCTGGCAAAAAAGTGCATTTGCGCTTAGCTGACAACCCTTCCCATTTGGAAGCGGTAAATCCCGTTGTAAAAGGATTGGTTAGAGCCAAATTAGATGAAAAATACAACAACGACGTAAATAAAATCTGTCCAATTTTAATTCATGGCGATGCAGCAGTTGCAGGGCAAGGAATCGTTTACGAAGTAGTTCAAATGAGTGGACTTGAAGCATATTATGTTGGAGGTACCATCCACATGGTTACTAATAACCAAATTGGATTTACCACCAACTATTTGGATTCAAGAACCTCCACCTATTGCACGGATGTTGCAAAGGTTACATTGTGTCCAGTTTTACACGTAAATGCCGACGATTTAGAAGCAGTAGTGCATGCAGTTAAGCTGGCAATGGCGTATAGAAATGAATTTAATTCCGATATTTTCATCGACCTTTTAGGATATCGCAAGTACGGACATAACGAAGGAGACGAACCTCGTTTCACTCAGCCAGAACTGTACAAATTAATTGATAAACACCCAAATCCGAGAGAAATATATAAACAACAACTATTAACTCGCGGTGAAATTGATGCAGCTTTAGCAAAAGAAATGGAAACTCAATTCCAAACTTTATTGCAAGAGAAATTTGAAGAAGCCAAAGGTGAATTCAAACCCTCACCCAGTGCAATTAAAAACACTTGGGAGGGTTATAAGCATCCAGGAGTAAAAGACATTCAGATCCCAGCAAAAACTGCTGTTGATTTAAACACATTGAAAAAGGTTGGGGATGCTATAGCTACTATTCCAGCAGATATTCAACCCATCAAAAAAGTTCAAAGTCTTTTCGCCGATCGTAAAAAAATGATCGATATCGGCACCATCGATTGGGCAATGGGTGAACTCCTTGCTTATGGTACTTTGTTGAACGAAGGACACAACGTAAGAATTGTAGGACAAGACGTTGAACGCGGAACTTTTTCTCACCGACATGCCGTTATTAAACAAGAAATCGGAGAACAAGAATATGTTCCTCTTCAGAATATTTCCCCAAACCAAGGCAAATTCAACGCTTATAACTCATTATTGAGCGAATATGCTGCTTTAGGATTTGAATATGGATACAGCACCACAACACCAAAACATTTGACAATCTGGGAAGCACAATTTGGAGATTTTGCAAATGGAGCTCAAATTATGATTGACCAGTTCATTGCATCTGCAGAAGCCAAATGGAGCAAGTTCAGTGGTTTAACCATGTTATTGCCTCACGGTTATGAGGGACAAGGTCCGGAGCACAGTTCAGCTCGATTAGAGCGTTTCTTACAACTCTGTGCGGGAACTAATATGCAGGTTTTGAATTGCACAACGCCTGCAAACTTATATCATGCATTGCGCAGACAATTAAAAAGAGATTTTACCATGCCTCTAATTGTAATGAGTCCCAAATCATTATTGCGCCATCCAAAATGCGTGAGTACATTAAATGATTTAAGCGAAGGACAATTCCAAGAATTGATCGACGACAATCATGTTGCCTCAAAAGTGCGCAGAGTCGTATTATGTTCTGGTAAAATTTACTATGATTTACTTGCAGAAAAGGAGCAAAATCAACACAACGATGTTGCTATAATTCGTATTGAACAATTATATCCTTTACCCGAATGGAAGCTGGATGAAATCTTTGCTAAATACCAAGGTGCTGAATTTGTGTGGGCGCAGGAAGAACCTAAAAATCAAGGCGCATGGTTACATTTACATCGATATGACTTCCCGATTTCCTTGAGATACATTGGAAGAAAGAGTAGCGCTAGCCCAGCTACAGGATTCAAAAAAGTACACGATGCTGAGCAAGCAGAAATCGTGGCTCAAGCTTTTGCCTAAGCCACGATTTTATAGTTTTTCTCTGTTCACTACTTCCTCAATTGAAATAGTGCAACGTTCTCAACATGGTGTGTGTGTGGAAACATATCAACTGGTTGGATTTTTACCAACTGATATTTTTCATTTAAAAGTTTCGCATCTCTAGCTTGCGTTGCTGGATTGCAACTTACATATACTATTCTCTGCGGTTCTGCTTCTAAAATACGTTCCACAACAGAAGAATGCATTCCTTCTCTTGGAGGATCAGTAATGATTACATCAGGCTTCCCGTGAATTGCAATAAATTCAGCCGTTAATATATCTTTCATATCACCCGCAAAGAAATCACAATGTTGAATTCCATTGATTTCTGCGTTGATTTTTGCATCTACAATCGCTTCTTCCACATATTCAATGCCGATTACTTTACGGGCCTTGTCTGCTACGTACAGTGCAATACTTCCTGTTCCCGTATACAAATCATACACCAACTCTGTTCCTGTAAGATTTGCATAGGATGCAGTGATATCATATAGTTCCTTGGCTTGATCTGTATTTGTTTGGAAAAAACTTAACGGATTAATTCTATATTCTTTATCTCCCAACCATTCTGTTAAATACGGCAATCCAGCATAAGTAATTACAGTGCAACCAGACAACGTATCATTCATCTTTTCATTCACTACATACACCAATGATACAATGTTCTTAAAAGTATTGTGGATGTATGACATTACCCCATCGATTATCGGTTGATCTGGATAATAAAACGAAACCAATACCATCCATTCACCTTTTGAATTACAACGGAACATAACATTTCGCATCATTCCTTCGTGTTTTTGGATGTCATGATAAGAAATTCCTTTTTCATCACAATAAGACTTGATTCCACGTTGAATTTCATTAACATACTCTGGCATCAGATGGCAGAACTCGATATCCAATAACTTACTAAATTGACCAGGCATATGAAAACCTAAAGCTCTTGGATGATTTTCTGCTTCAGGATTGTATTCCACCAACCATGCCCTTTCACTGAATGTAAGTTCTAATTTGTTTCGATATCCCCGAGTTTTTGCACTTCCTTTAATTGGTTCAATTTGAAACCCTTCAATTCCTCCTAAGCGTTCCAATGCATCAACAACTTGTTGTTGCTTGAATGCCAATTGATCGGGATAATCCAAATGTTGCCATTTACATCCCCCACAAAGGGTAAAATATTCACAGAATGGTTCAATACGTTGCTCTGATTTTTTATGGAAGCGAATAATTTGACCTTCCATAAAGTTCTTCTTTTTCTTTACAACTCGAACATCTACAACATCTCCCGGAGCAGCATACTTCACAAAAACAACTTGATTGTCATTTCTACCTATTGAATGCCCTTCTGCACCTGCGCTCACTATTTCAAGTCCCTCTACGAACTTGTGTAATTTTGCTCTTCTCGCCATCAATTAGCCTTTTTTTGCTTGGATAGCCATGTCCAATAAAGTGATAAAATCCGCAGGGGGCAAATAGCCAGGCTGAACATATCGTTTTTCATCCTTTCCTGGATTCGTCCAAAAAATAGTGGAAGGAAATCCAGTTACCTGACCATTTCCGATATATTGAAGCAATTCAGCGGATTTCATCTTCTTATCTGCAAAGGCAAATGTTTCATCCAATTCTGGATTCAACTTTACACACACAAAAGACTGATTCAATTTTGCTATCACGTTGGCATCTGTGTATGTTTTCTTATCCATAACCTTACACCAACCACACCAATCCGTATATGCATCTACAAGAATAATCTTATTTTCCGCAACTGCTTTTTTATAACCCTCGTCAAAACGATACCATTTTAATTCGGTTGATATTGGTTCACTTGAAATTTCTTCTGTAACTGCAGTAGTTGTTTGATTTGCAACAGTTGTGGCATTGATACTCTGATTAGAATTCGCAACTGAATCTGAAGTTGAAGTTGAACCTTCATTGGAATTGTTACAAGCCTGTAATTGTGCGGCAAAAACCACAAACAACGCGGGTAAAATATTTAACTTTTTCATTTTTTTAATTTTATTACAATTTAGTCGAATGTTTGTGAGAGTTTCCGTAATACTTGTCACAATCTATTAATGCAGCAAATTAATCGATTTAAACATTATCCAGATTAAAACTCATCGATGTAAAAATCTTTGTTCCAACACTTCTACAATATTCGAGCCAAAACAATAGGTTTATTCTGATTTTATCTTGGTTTTGAAACTTATGTCTAAAGCTTTTACACTATGAGTAATGGAACCTACACTTATAAAATCAACACCTGTTCTAGCATATTCGGCTATGGTTTCTAAAGTGATTCCACCGGAAGATTCTGTTTCACTCTGACCGTTAACTAAATTTACACCTTGAATTGTAAGTTCAGGAGTAAAATTATCAAACATAATTCTATCTACTCCAGCTTTTAATGCTTCTCTCACTTCATCCAAATTTCGGGTTTCAACCTCGATTTTCAAATTCAAATTATGGGATTTTAAATAAGACTTGGTCCGCTCAACTGCAGCTGTTATTCCACCTGCTGAATCCAAATGATTATCTTTCAACATGACCATGTCGTATAATCCCATTCGATGATTATATCCACCACCTTGGGTTACAGCCCATTTCTCAAACATTCTCAAACCAGGAGTAGTTTTTCGCGTGTCTAGAATTCTAACTTTCGTTCCTTTCACCAATTCTACTATGCTTCTTGTTTGAGTTGCAATTCCACTCAATCGCTGCATTAGATTAAGCATTAGTCGCTCTCCCATCAAAAGTGAATGTAAAGAACCCGATGCTGTGCCCAAAATTGTACCTTTTTTCAGAAAATCACCATCTTGGTAAAATGCCACAAACTCTACATGAGGATCCAAAAATTCAAAAAAAGCGATAGCCATTTCTAAGCCTGCCACTACTCCATCGTCTTTCAGAATTAATGTTGATTCCCCTAAAGCACCTTCTGGAATCGATGACAACGATGAATAATCGCCATTACCTACATCCTCCTTTAACCAACGATCATAACAATCAAACGCTTCTGAACTTCTAAAATCCATTACTTTTCGTTATATCAATTTTTTGAAATTTGAGTAGCAGCAGTTCGACCATCGGAAGTACGAATCAATAACAAATAATTTCCTGAACTCCAGTTACTTCCGTTAATTGAAATGCCTTTATCATTGGTTTTCTTTTCGAACACCGTTCTCTCAAAGAAATCCACAACATGAATTGTTACTACATCCCCCGAAAAACCCGATAAATCCACATTAAAATCCGATGTAGATGGGTTAGGGTAAACTTGAATAGCCACTTCTTTAGAAACCAATTTGTTCGAGTTTGTTTTTGGCGGTTCACACAATCCTGACTTATTATAGGTCATCGTTGCAAAATCTATATAGCAAGCCCAATCTGGATGATCGATAAATGGATTTCTGTTATTTTGAACCGATGACTGAGCCACATATTCATGTCGTGCAATTTCCCAATTAGTTGGGGGGAATTGCGAATTCCAACGTTTCAATACGTATTGATCTTGAAGTTCATTTATTGCTTGGTTTGAAGTAGGAATCGTAAATGGTTTTGCTTCCGTATTATAGGTAGCACAAGCATAAAAATTCGCCCTTGCAACTTCGCCTTTAACTTCATTACGCGGCTCATAACAGAAATTTCCACTGCTATCTTTACCGTATGTTCCACCCCAGAATTTGGAAATGACTGTTTTAACATTATTCAAAGGATAATTGCTTCTCACTGCATTCACTTCCGTTTGGTGTACGGTTCTCAAAATATGCAAATCCATATAGTTTGAACTATCTTGGTTCCCTTCTGTCATATAGCTATAAGGATAGCAGTGCTCTCTTGACATCACAGTATGATTAAACGGCGGTGTATAAACATAAGGATAACCTGAATAAAAGCAATTCAATACTTGCTTATTATCAGCTGTGTCGCGGGCTTCAAAATTATTAACAACGTACGAAGCATAATTGCTGTAAAATATTTTTCTGTGAGGACGAACCTTATTTTGTAATTTGATCAAAAATTGAGTGTCCAAAGGATCAATACCTGCATAGTACGATTGCGCATTCAATCCTGGAGTTGTGAATACTCCTACAGCTTTATTCGAAGTTAAGTAGTTGGTAAACTCATCATAACCGTTAAAACCAAATGCTGCAACATGATAATTTGTATTTGCTATAATTCCATCAAAATCTATTGCACTTGAGACTGGTCCTGAATACACCACTTTTGATTTACCAATGTATTCTCCTCTTTGATACATTTTTCCGTCTTGGGGAAGAGCAGTTGTATCAGATATAGCCATTAATACCAAATAAGATTCTGCGTCACTTGAAGAAAACGAACCATTCATTCGGAATGCTTTAGCTGTTACATTCAAACCTGTTGGTGCAAACTTTGGCTCCGATGCTAATGTACCTTTGATGGTAGAAATTGAAAGTTCAAATGTGTCCATTTCTGGATCATTGGTGGCCAATTTCAATAAACTGTTATGTGTGCCTGGTACATCTGATTTCATATGAACCAATAAATCCAATGATTCAGATGGTTTTATTGTTAATGGAAGGGTATTTTGAACTTCGAAATCTGTGCCTGACAATTGAGCAGAACTAATTAACAAATCCTGCATCTTACTATTATTTTTAAGCTGAAGCTTCACTAAAGTGTCGTTTCCAGCTTTTAATGTTTTTTTATGAATCTGTTCGTTTCCGTTATAAAAAACTTTTAACTCAGGATTTACACCAGAACCAGCTGGGCGAATGGTTACATCATCAATGGCAGCATTGAACCCAGTTATTTTATTATTAAATAGAATCCTCATGTAACGCGAACCTGAGTTCAATCTCACCATATACTCTTTTATCTGAACACCCAGATCATCCGTATGTGTTCTGACATTGGTCCAATTCGATCCATCAACGCTTTCATCTATGGTAACGGTACCCTGCCAAGCAGTAATTCCAGAAGCGGCGGTACCACTTAACCAGTACGTCATGGTATCGGCTTTTCCCGACCAATACGCAGTTAAATATTCTCCTGTTGCGTCTATTCGCATTGCATTAGGAGAACTCTTGACATATGCAGCCAGTGTATACACCTTGTTACCTGTAGCTCCAAGACTGGCCGTAAATCCTGTTGGAATAGTGGCTTCGTCCATGTTGGTAAACATAGGTAATGTGCCTTGAGCGAAACTTAGACCAACCCATAATGCGTTGATCATTATTGCATATATTCTTTTCATATTTTTATTTTTGGGGATGTTTGTTCGAGGGATGTTTTTAAGGGACACTACTTATTGTTCCTTTTTGACAATTCCCCCTTGATTTTCAATTTTATTTGTTCCTATTTGGGTTATTTTCGACTTTAATTTCTGTTGTTTTGAGCAATCGTCTTTTACTACATATTTTTATTTACATTGAAATTATGTTTTAGAAAGCTATTCGAATTCCAGTGGTATATCTTAAGCCTTGTGAGAGAAATACTTCTAAATTTTTAGGATTAAAAACCAGGTTAGGATCACCAGCGGCAGAAACACTTCGATGCTGAGCATCGCTTATGTAAATGTTATTGGTGACATTATTAACCATAGCATATATTTTTATTTGAGCATTATTTTTCAACTTGAAGGAATATCCGCCATTTAAATTCATGTACCAATAGTTTGGTATCTGAAAAGATTCTTTTCCAGCCCAACTTCCCTGTAAAGCGATCGGTTCGAAATCAGCAAATTGCTTTCCGAAATACACATATTGTAATGAAACATAAGCACCTTTCAAATAAGTAGGTT
Organism: uncultured Rhizobium sp.; assembly: GCA_964415065.1. Lineage (GTDB taxonomy): Bacteria > Bacteroidota > Bacteroidia > NS11-12g > UBA955 > VMCP01. Next base: position 56,077 of record CAYPYX010000009.1, on the reverse strand, counting down.
CCCAGCGAAATAAACCAGCAATTTGATTCTGTGCGGCATCTCCAACATGAACATTGGTTGCGTCAAAACTAAACTGACCGACTGAATCTCCAGCGTCATTTCTAACTGTTGCGTCACTGCCTGATTTCCAAACCCAATCACCAAAAGCCAAAGAAAATTCTAAAGTAATTCCATCACCTGCTTTAATGGCAGTTTGCATTTCAATTCCCATATGACGGGCTTTCAATCCATTGATATTGTATGAGAAATCATTGCCTTCTGCATCTCTAAATACTGGTCTAAAATCAACGGGTCTATTCACCCAATTCGTATAGTAAGCATTTAAATTTATTGCAATTCTCTTTTTCTTATAGCCCAATCCTCCTTCAGCTGCGTAAACCAATTCATTTTCAGCACCTTGAATAATTTTATTTCTGTTATCAAAAACGTTGTTAAAACGAGTAGGACGATTCAAATAACCCAAGTTAACAAATGCATTTAAATTTCTTGAGAAATTATAGTTGGCTCCTGTTTTTAACGTTAATCCCGTGAAGTTTGCTTTGGGCGTATATTGAGGATTTCCAGAACTATCGAGTTTAAAATAATCAATTCGTTGATAACTAGTTCTACTAGTACTTACGTTAAAAAATCCTGAAAGTTGATTTTTTACATATTCGGCTTCAATGAAGCCTCCAGCCCAATTTACTATACCATCATTATGAAAATTAAAAATATCTCCCTTACGATACATGTAATTATTGGATTTTTTCGGATTCATTTCCGATACATCGGGTATGTAATAATCGCCACCTAATAGATCGTAAACTTCTTTGAAGTGCTGTCCTTTATACGTGCGAACATCAATACCACCTGTCAACGTGGTGGTTTTTGAGTATTTGTATTGTGTAGTATTTAACAATCCCAACCAAGTATGGTTATTCACATTTCGGGCAATAATTCCTTTTGATTTAAATTCAGTTGGTGAATAACGAGGGTCTACCGCTGAAAAAGTGCCTAAATCAGTATTTTCATTCCAAGCACTTTGGAAATTAAACAAACCATATACCGACGGGTCCTGTTTCAACCTCTCGCCTAAAGTTCCTCCGCCTTGGCCGTAAGAAACATAAGCAGTTGTATTGGAAAACCATTTTTTACTGGGTTTGTAATCCCATTTCAAATATACTTGAGGTTTGTGAAATTGATTTACACGTTCATTTACGGCAAACTTTTTATTCTTGTAAATTACGTCGCCTGTATTGGGATCAAATTGTGCGGATGTATCCATCCATCCCCAATGCTGATTATATCGGATGCCTTGATCAGTTGGCATGGCGGGTAATGCCGTATCCATACCCAAGTCTTTTGCCATATCTCTATCATACAAACTTAGGCGTGCGCGGTAAGAACGTTGACCATGACTTTGAGGTGCTCCGATAGCCGTTAGGGATAGTGTGCTTGTTTTACCAAATTGTTTTTCAACTTTAAAAAAGTAGGCATACATATCATCAAACAATTGATCTACATAACCTGTACTTGATCTCTTAGTGAATGACATAACCATTCCCCAATCTCCTTTCAACTTACCGGTAGAATAATCAATACTGTATTTTTGATATCGAGAATCTCCAAACTCCACATTGGCTGCAACAAATGGTTTGTTGGTAATACCCTTGGTTATGATATTCATGGTTCCCCCAACAGCTGGATTTGCAATTCTACTGCTACCTAATCCACGCTGAACTTGAGTCAAAGCGGTTACACCTCCTAAACCGAACCAATTGCTCCAATAAACCCAGCCATTCTCCATATCATTTACTGGGATTCCATCAATCATTACCGCAATATTGCGCTGATTAAATCCTCGAATGGTAATCCGTGCATCACCAGAACCACCACCTTGTTGGGTTGCATAAACACCTGGCATGTTGTTGAGAAGTACAGGCATGTCACCACTACCCAATCGTTCCTGAATATCTTTCCCTGAAATATTGCTGTAGGCAATTGGCGTCTTTCGATCTTTCGCCACAGAAGCAATAATTTGTACCGCTTGAATTGCCGCACTTAAATTCTCCAATTCAAAATCTGCTCCTACTATTAAATTTCGATCCGCTTGTATTGAAATTGTATCAGATTCGTATCCATCCAATTGAGCAACTAACCGAAATTCACCCATAGGTAATTTGAGAGTATATTCGCCCAACTTATCGGTTAAAGTGGAAACTGAACCTGCAGAAACCAAAGCTTTTTCCAAAAGTTCACCAGAAATTCGATCGCGAACTTTACCCTTGATCGTAGTTTGTGCAATTACGAAATTAAAGAAAACAAAAAGTGAGAAAAATAGAGCGATTTTCTTCATCTTACTTGGTCATCTTTTCAAGTAAAATTTGACCAGAAACAGTCTTTACTTGTATGTGATAAATTCCAGAATCCCAAGATTCACAATCAATGAATTTCTTGTTTTCGAGGGATGACGAACCTGTTTTATCCGAGTAAATCAATTCACCATTTATACCATAAACTTGAATACCTTCAATTGGTTCGATACATTCAACCCAAAATTGTGTGCTTGAAGGATTTGGATATACTTTCACCGATGAGGTAATTTTGATTTTTTCCGAACTCAAAGTAGCACAACCTGAAGTATGGCTTCCCAATGAATCAAAAAAATTACGAGGATTTAATTCCCATTCTTTCTTTGGATTGAAATATTGAGGATTCCAAGCTTGATCACATGTTGCTGTTAAACCTCTTTTTACTGGTGCTACAGTATCGCATCCTGTCAAAATACTTGCGCGTCGTATCAACGTTTTATTTTCGGTATACCAAGTACCTAAGCCTGTTGAATAAGGAAATGAATCACTCCATCCACCTGGAGTTTTGGGACGTTCGCCAATCTTTCCAATAATATCTACCAAAACCCAAGTCTTATATGTCGCATCATATCTATCTAAAGACATTGCATCGTCACCATTGAACGACATAGAATACGAACGGTTGTAATCCTTACTTAAAAATAAGTCTGCCTTATTTTGCAATTCAACAGCAACTGGGGTATCTGCTCCGGTTCCTGCAGGATTTCTACGATCAATAACCAACACTACAACATCTTTTGGCTTCAACATTCCGCTTAATGTATCGCTAAACTGCTTATCCCAAATGGAAGCTCCATTTTGCCAACGTGTTACTCTGTAATTACTTAAGTCAACATCCGAATTGGTAGGATTATAAACTTCCAAGGCTTTGTTATTTCCACTGCCTTCTACATATTCGCTGAAAAATAATTCACCACAGGGTTTTACCGTTTGAGCAACAGCCATCGTTGTTAACGAAACGATTGCACCTAAAAGAAGTAATTTTTTCATAATTTTTTACAAAAATCCCAAATAATTCGATTAATATCAAAAAATCGTGCTGATTCTGTGTCAATTTTACAAATAATTAGTTTGTTAATTCTAATTTCGTAACCGAATCTAACGATTATTTGAAATATTAACTAAAAACCTTGCTACGCTAAATCTGGAAATTAGAGATAATTTCGTCTATTTTTCAAGTTGTTCATTTTTATAAACCTCCAGTCTATTGCAACATCCGATTTAACTTGAGACATAACAATAATCAATTCGTGATTTTCAAAAACAAAATATTTTCAATTCAATTGTGATCCCCTGAAATAGAAAACCATTCATGCAGTCTGTAAGAATTCCATTAATTGCACTACTAATAATAACAATGGTAGTATCTTCATGCTCTCCCAAACCATGGAGAGTAACTACCAAAACGAATTTAGCAAATTCCCCTGAAACCATTGCCACTCAGGATCCCGAGATTCAACAGTGGTTATCTGTATATCGCGATAGCGTTAATAAAATAATGTCGAAAGTGATTGCGAAAACAGAAACGGATTTGTTGACATTAAGATCAAGAGGGAAAATTACACAAGAACAAGAAACCCAAGCAAATTTAAGTAGAGTAGCCGCGGATTATGTGCAACAAGCTGCCGATGATTACATGCTTTCGCAATTCGGTTCACTTTCGCATTTTACAGTTCTAAATCATTTTGGGTTGAGAAATTCAATCTCTCAAGGAGATATTACTCTGGGAAAAGTATTTGAAGTGATGCCTTTCGACAATGAGCTTGTTATACTTCAATTAACTGGAAGTCAATGTGATTCATTGTTCAATTTTATTTCTATTCTCGGGGGATGTCCAATCTCTAGTCTCGAACTTATTGTAAATGATAGCACCTATACAGATGCCACCATTCGAGGTTTAAAATTTGATTCTAGAAAATCGTATTTTGTAGCAACGAGTGATTTCTTATTGGGAGGCGGCGATAATTTCAACATGCTAAAATATCCCAAGAAAACTTACAAAACTGGAATCCTCATTCGAGACGTATTAATTCAAGGTTTCGAAAAGGAATTCAGGGAAAAAAGTAAAATCGACCCTAAAAAAGAGCCCAGAATTAAACACAATTCATCGATCAAGTAAATAATTCATGACATCTCGAAAAAAATTCATAAAAAATAGTGTAGCCTTGTTAATAGGGAGTACATTGGGCTTTGATAAATTGTTGAAAGCGGCCGTTTTTTCTTCTAAATTCAACAACCAACTAAATCCGTTTTCCACAGGTTTTGTTGATCATACTTTTGATTTGCAACGAAACATTCCCCATCAAGTTTTCACAAAATCTGAAAAGGGCTGGGAACTTTCTGCTTATCATTCACTGAAAAAATCCCAAAATCGAAATGTTACGATTATTCATACCAACGATTTTCACAGTCGATTCGAACCATTTGAATCTCAAAATAAGCGCTGGGGAAATCAAGGGGGAATAGCCCGAATGAAAGATTTAATTGACTTTGAACGAAGCATCGACCCTAATTTGTTTCTTTTCGACAGTGGTGATGTTTTTCAGGGAACACCCTATTTCAACATTTTCAAAGGACATCCAGAATTAGAATGGATGAAAAAAGCAGGTTATGATGCCACAACCATTGGTAACCATGATTTTGATTTGGGAATTGAGCATCTCTTTCAAATTCGCAAGCAATACGACATACCCACTTTGAATTGTAATTACCAATTAGAAGATCAATGGAAGCAGCAAAATTTGATACAACCATTCAAAATAATTGAAAAAAATGGCATTAAATTGGGTGTAATTGGCGTAGGAATCGAACTAAAAGGATTACTATCCGAATTGAGTTACAAAGGACTTACCTATTCAGATCCAATTGATAATGTGCAGAAAACCGCAAATTATTTAAAGCAGGAAGAAAAATGCGATATGATTATTGTTTTGTCTCATTTGGGATATAAGTACAATAACGACAAAATTGATGATTTAAAACTTGCGGCGCGTACATATCATATTGATGCAATATTAGGGGGTCACACACATACCTTTTTAGACGAACCAACGATGGTAAAAAATAGTCGAGGTCAGAAAGTAATTGTGAATCAAGCTGGCTGGGCTGGTTTGCGTCTAGGTAAGCTCGCATTTTCACTAAAATAAAAAAGATAAATATTTCATATACAAATTTAAAGTTTTTAATAACCAATATAAATTGAATAACAAGGAAGAATTTGAACTCGAAGATGGCTGGTTTGAACATCATGCATTTACTGTAGATCCAGGACAAGAACCCATCAGAATTGATGTTTGGTTAATGCATAAAATTGCCAATGCTTCTCGTTCAAAAGTACAGGCAGGAATTGAAGCTGGCTGTGTACTCGTCAACAATAAAATAATCAAAAGCAACTATAAAGTTAAACCTTTAGATGATGTCCGAGTGGTTATGACAACAGAACCACGAGACACCGAAGTTTACCCCGAAAATATACCTATTGATATAATTTACGAGGATGAACTCGTTGCTGTTATCAATAAAACAGCAGGAATGGTAGTTCATCCTGGTTTCAATAACTACTCTGGAACTTTAGTGAATGCCCTTTTATATCACTTTGGGAATCTTCCACAAAAGCAAGCAGAACACAGACCAGGTTTAGTTCACCGAATTGATAAAGATACTTCAGGATTATTAGTTATCGGAAAAACAGATTTTGCCTTAAGTCACTTAGGCAAACAGTTTTTTGAACACACCATTCACCGTAGATACTGGGCATTGGTTTGGGGTGAAATGAGTGAAGACACAGGAACTATTCAAGGATATTTAGCCAGAGATCCTGCAGACCGCAGAAAGTCAAAGCACTACACCGATCCAGAAAAAGGAAAAATTGCAATAACGCACTATAAGGTTCTCAAACGATTCCAATTTCTTACTTTAGTAGAATGTAACCTAGAAACAGGAAGAACACATCAAATTCGTGCACATTTTTCTGCAATGGGTCATCCTTTATTTTCAGATGAAATGTATGGTGGCAGAGAATTGGTACGAGGAGGTTCTATCCCTAAATTCAAACAATTTATTCAAAATTGCTTTAGTGTGATGCCCAGACAATCTTTGCATGCAAAAGAACTTGGGTTTATTCATCCTAAAACAGGTGAATATTTGCAATTTTCGGCAGACTTACCCGATGATTTCAGTGCTTTACTTAAAAAAGTAGAACAATTTAGCTTATAATCAACTGAAATTTACCCGATTCCATTTCTTAGGATTAGTCTATTTTTAAATAGATCAAAACGAATATACTCTTAATTATTATATCTAAATTATTGTTTTTATTAATGACGGTTAATTATTTGTCATTTTCTTCATATAAAAACATCCATTCTATACTTTAATCTTAATTATTTATACCTGACCATTAAACAGTTAGAAAATGTTTAAATTAATCCATACATTTGGATTCTAACTAAACTATAACGCGTATGTTTAAAACAAAACCAATCGATTTAATTCAAAAAACAGGTGTTCTTGTGATGGGAGCGATGGCTTTTTTGAATTCTTCAAGTTTGTTGGGACAAACCATTTGTTCTGCAACAAACTCTTATGGTTGCTCTATTGACTGGTTCGATGGTGTCACCATTAAAAACAGTTCAGGTCAAACGGCTTCTTTTACAGGTTTAACTTGTTCTAACACGGGTTCAACTAACAAACTTTTAACATCTTCTCCTTGTATTGACATTTTACCAGGCGAAGAAATTGAAATGACCATTTCAAATGGTTGCTCATACAGTGAATGGGCAGGTGTATGGTTGGATTTAAATCGCGACAATCAATTCCAAAAAGAGGAGTGTTTGTCCGGTCCTAGTGGACCTTTCGGTAAAGTTCCTGCTTACAGCTCTTCTACTGTAAAAATCAAGGTTCCTTGTATTTCTAGTGCATCAGGAAGCGCTATTTTGCGTGTAAGATGTTTGTATAGCAACTTGACCACTTCTTCAGGATGTGGAACACTATCTGATTACGGAAATATTATTGATCTTGAAGTTAACATTTTGAAAGTTTCTGCTCCTACTGCAACTTTTACCGTTCCAACTGCTAATAATTACACCAAGGCTCCAATTAAGTTCCCTGCATCTGGTGGCGGATTGTGGAATTATACTTGGAAATTCGATCAAGCTTCAAAAGTTATTAGTGATAAATCTTCTCAAGGTATTGCGTCTTGGGACAATGCTGGCACATACGATGTTTCGCTAAAAGTTGATTTCTGCGGAATTTCTGATTCAGCAACTAAAACAGTAAAAATAGTAGCTCCAACTGTTGCACCAAACGCAGATTTCATCGCAAGCACCAATGAAATTGAATTGGGTTATGATTTAGAATTATTTGATCTTTCAGATAATGGCGCACATACATGGAGTTGGGAAATTTTATCTCCCACGGGTATCGACGATCAATTTCCTACTGATCAAAACCCCAAAGTTACATTCAGTGAATTGGGATTCTACAACATTTGCTTAACGTCTTCTAACGACGTTGGTTCTTCCAAAAAGTTCTGTAAATCTAAATACATTGAAGTTCTTCCAACACTAGATAATTACATGGGTCCTCAAAAAATCAGTGATACTCGTTACGGTAGATTATTTGACCATGCTGGACCTACGGGCGACTATTCCAACGGAAGAAAGCCTTCAATTGACTATTTCAAAATTATTCCTTGTGGTGCTAAAGAAATACGTTTAAAATTCAAAGATTTAAAACTTGCTGACGCCGGCGATAAATTGAGAATCTACGACTCAGATGAATCGGATCCAAACAAAGAAATTACTGGTGCTGATGGTATCAATGGTTTGAACTACAAACTATGGGATACTGCGGTAATCAAGTGTTACTCCGGTGCTGTTTTCATTACATTTGAAACTAATGGTTCCGGTGTAGATAGAGGATTTAACATAGAATGGGATTCTGATTTAAATACACCTACACTTCCAGAAGCTAAATGGGAAACCGATTATTACAGCATTGGAACTGGAGTTCAATTGGATTTCAAAAATAAAACTGAAAATACGAAAGGGGTTCCTTCCTATGCTTGGGAAATCGACGGTGTGCAAGAAAGCACCAATGATGAATTCTCCTATACTTTCCAAAACACAGGAACATTCAATGTATGTTTAATTGCAAATACATGTACTGGTTCTGATACCGCTTGTAAAAATATTGTTGTTTCTACACCAACAACTGCTATGGATGTAGATTTCAAAGCGAGTAACTTACGTCCTAATATTGGTCAGGTGGTATCATTTACTACACAAACTAATTATGCCGATGTTTTAGAATGGAGCATTTTCCCAACTACATTTAAATATGAGAATGGAACTTCTTCAAAAAGTAAAAACCCTCAGATTTCTTTTACTGCAGGTGGTGCTTACACATTCACATTATCCGCATATAACTATGCAGGTGGTAGAGCAAATACAGAGAAAAAAGTAATTAAAAATAAATATGTAGTTTGTTTGGATTATTGCATACCCATTACTAATCTTACTTCAAAAGACGTTTCAATCACGAATGTTGAGTTAACAGATCAGAACAATCGATTCATGGTTAAAAACCAAAGTGAACCTGCTGTTTCTTATACATTGAACGATCAAATCAAACCCGCGAAATTGACATTTGGTGGAACTTACAACCTGTTAATCTCTAGAAAAACAAGTTCAAATCCATTGAATTATAAAGCTTGGATAGATTGGAATATTGATGGTGACTTTGACGACGCAAATGAAGAAATTTTAAGTTCTGGAACGATTTCTTCAACCAGTACAACTGCTTCATTTACCGTTCCTAACATCAGCAATTGTTTCCCTGGCGTAACTCGTTTGCGCGTGGCGGCATCTTATGGTTCATTATCTAACTCTCCGTGTGGTGTAAATCAAGTGGGTGAATTCGAAGATTATTTAATTGATTTGGTGAATGACAACCTAACCCCTGTGATCAGTTTGGTGGGATCAGATACCGTTCGTGTTGAAAAATCAAATTCACTATGTTACCAAGAAATTGCAAAATCTACATTTACAGCTTTAGACCCAACTGAAGGAGATATCTCGAATAAAGTAACCTTCAAATCAGATTTAGATTGCTCTGCTGCAGGTATATACTCAATTGAATTGAATGTAGAAGATGCATCTGGCAATAAAGCAACACCTAAAACAAGAACGATTATTGTGGTATTGGATAGAACTGCACCTGTGCTAACACTTCAAGGAAACGATACAATAACCATCGAACAGTGTGGCACATTTGCCGATGCTGGTGCTGTTGCATCAGATAACGTAGATGGCGACTTGACTTCAGCTATTAAAACTACAGGAAGTGTTGACCCATCTGTAGTTGGTGATTATATTCTTGTTTACACTATTAGCGATGCTCAAGGTAACTCCAGTACAAAAAACAGAATCGTAAAAGTCCGTGATACTAAAAAACCTGGAATTTATCGTTTGGGTAAACGCATTACGGATGGCATGAACATTAACGTTCAAATTAATCAAGCATTTGTTGATGATATCTATGCTCTAGATGAATGTAATGGCAATATTTTCTTGTCAGTTAACCCAGGATTCAACGGAGTTGTAAACAATCAAGTAAGAGCATCTTATCCTGTAGTTTATGGTGCTAAAGACCCTTCAGGAAATGAAGCTACTGAACAAGGATTTACTGTAAATTACATTGTTGATGACTTTATCGCTCCAAATATCGAGTTAAACACTGAAGACACTGTTATTCACAACGTTAACGAATCGTATTACTCTAGAAGCGTTACTCTTACAGATAACTATTATGGTTCTTCTCAAATCTCTTTAAGCAAAACAGGCACAGTAGATCCATATACGTTAGGTATCTATGTTGAAAAGTACATCGCAGCAGATCCAAGTGGTAACAAAGCTACTAAAATGCGATATGTTAAAGTAGTAGATAGAATTGCACCTTCCTTAACAGCACCTGCAGTTAGCGCATGTGTTGGTACTCCTTTCTGGGCTATGACTGGTTTAATCATGAAAGACAACTACTACTCTGCTGATGATTTAAAACCATTAGTTAAAGTATTACAACATAATGTCAACATTTGGGAAGCTGGTGTTTATTCAATCGTTTATCAGGTTTCAGACCCAAGTGGAAACCAATCTAAAACTGTGGTTAGAGACGTTTATGTAAACTACCCTCCTAATTGCCAAAACACCTACATGGATGCAACAGATATTAACAAACAAACTGTTAAAATCTATCCAAATCCGTCAAACGGTCAATTCAACATTGACTTTAGCCAAATGCAAACTGAAAACACAAAAGTTACTGTGTTAAATGGCGTTGGTCAAGTGGTTTATGAAAATAACTTCAACTTGAACAACAGTAATAAAATCCAATTGGATTTGCAAAATTTGGCAAAAGGTGTTTACCAAATTCAAATTCAAAATCAGAAGTTGAATACAACTGAGTCAGTTATCGTTCATTAATCTGAATTTAATAAGCACTAAAAAAATAGGCTGTCCCAAAAGACAGCCTATTTTTTTTGGTATGTAATAAAATTTTTATTTTCTGTAATCTACTACATTAAATCACGTTACTTTGATTGCGAAAAACATCCAGTTCCTGAGCATCAGAATGCCAACTAATATCAACGCCCATGGCTAATGCTCAATTCTGATATTTCACACTAAAGTATCAGAATTCTGTTAACAGGTTATTCGTAAGTTAATTCAATTTTATTACTTCTTGGAACGGATTGACAAGTAAGTACAAACCCATCTGCAATTTCTTTATCGCTTAGACCTTCGCGTTCCATCATATGCACTGAACCAGAATGCACCTTAGCTCTACAAGTTGTACAAACACCAACTGTACATGAATAAGGTGGGTCTATACCATGTTTCATTGCAGCATTTAACACTGTTGTATTTTTATCGCAAGTAACCAAATGTGTTTTTCCGTAAACATGAAGTGTAATTTCAGACGTTCCTGAAAAAGCTTCATCACCTTGATTCTCTAAAGAAGCCTCTTCTGTTGTTTTACGCGAAGTTGGAGCAGTAAAGTATTCAATATGTATTCTGTCTGTAGGTATTGATATTCCTAATAATCCATTTTTTATTACCTCCATCATCGGACCAGGACCACAAATAAAATATTCGTAGTAGTCGAATGAGCCACCGATTTTGGTTTTGATAATGCTCTGAACTTTCTCTTCTGTTAACTGTCCTTTCAAACCAAACCATGTAAATGGTGCTTTATCGTAACTATGTAGGACTTTAAAACGACCATTAAATTTCGATTCCATTTCCGCAAGTAATCCTTTAAAAATTACGGATTCTGGATCGCGATTGGCATAAACCAAAGTAACCTTACTGTTAGGTTCATCATTCAATACTGCCTTTGCAATTCCCAAAACAGGAGTTATACCACTTCCACCAGCGAATAAAACGTAATTCTTATTATCATTTGAATTAGGAATCACGGTAAACTTACCCATAGGGGGCATTACTTGAATAACATCACCCTCTTTAACTTGGGTATTCATGTAATTACTCATTTTACCACCGTCTACCCTTTTAACCGTAACAGCCGGCTGTTCATCGACACCAGAGTAGGTACACAAAGAATAGGATCTGCGAACTTTTTCACCTCCTATTTCTGCTTCAAAGGTTAAGTATTGTCCAGCAGTATAAACAAATTCAGAAGCTAAACTATCGGGAATTTCGAAATAAAACGTAGTGGCATCCGCAGTTTCTTGAACTGTTTTAGATACCTTTAATGGAAAAAATCCTTGACTCATAATAATACAACAAAATTAGTCATTCAAATTCAATTTCCACTAAATAAGACATGGCGAATTCCAATTGTGGAACTTTAAGTCCATAAGTATGAAATTGCAGCATCATGTTAGAGGCCTATTTCACCCCCATTTCTGATTCCATTACAGCTCCTTTCAAAGGTAAAAAACACACATTGGGTGCAAAAATCAAACTTCATAGCTCTTCCTTCCCCAAATTAAATAAAACGAAAATTGCACTTTTTGGACTTCAAGAATCCGCTAATTTAATTCGCACTCAGCTTTATTCATTGAATTGGAGATTTGAATCTATTGAAATAGTAGATTTGGGAAACTTGGTCGACATTTCAGATGTAAAACAACGAGAATTCGCCTTTTCTGAAGCACTAGGTGAATTAAACCAACTGAATATCAACTGCATTATTTTGGGGGATGCTCAGGGTATGCTCTTTTCTCATTATCATGCGTACCGCAATCACTCTGAACCAATAGAAATTGTTAATATTTGCGGCGGACTATCTTTTGAACAAGATACTGAACTTTACAGAATCGTTTCTCACGACAAAAATCATCATCTTTTTAATATTGATTTTGTTGGAACCCAAGCATATAACATCAGCGCCAATACAGCTACAATTTTAGAAAAGCTTTATTTTGAAAATCACCGGCTAGGTAATATCCGTGCCCAAATCGAGGAAACCGAACCTGTACTCCGCTCTTCTCACCTCATGATGTTCGACTTAAATTCAATTCGTTCCGCTGACGCATCAGCAATTTCTAACCCATCACCCAATGGATTTTATGCGGAAGAAGCTGCCAAAATTGCTCGTTACGCTGGACTTTCGAATAAACTGAGTTCTGCATATTTTTACGGTTTTAATCCAGATTCAACCATACATTCTGAATACTCCATTCAACAAACCTCTTTACTCATTGCACAAATGATATGGTATTATATTGAAGGCTTTACCACCCGATACAATGACCATCCATCACCAGGTGACTCTGACTACCTGATTTACAGAAATAAATTAGAAAATACAGGACACGAAATCACATTTTATAAGAGTAGAAAAAGCAATCGGTGGTGGATGGAAATCCCACATCCCTACGACAATAATTCTTTCTACATTGGATGCTCATACAACGACTATCTTATGGTAAGTAACGGAGAAATGCCGGACCGCTGGTGGCGAGCCTACCAACGATTTATTGTTTAGTCCTACTCTACTACTCCAGTTATTTTATCACATCATAGAATAGTTGAAATCATCTTCAGAATTTTGATACTGATTTATGAATAATTCGTTCGGACCGAAGCATATATAACGGACCGAAGCATACACAACGGACCGAAGCATA
>CAYPYX010000009.1:0-42471 GCA_964415065.1 uncultured Rhizobium sp. | reverse complement strand
GTTCGGACCGAAGCATATATAACGGACCGAAGCATACACAACGGACCGAAGCATACACAACGGACCGAAGCATATACAACGGACCGAAGCATATACTAGGGTCCCGAATCAGCCGATTAAACAGTCGCAAAGATCTTATTTTAACTCTACCGAACCTGTTGAAAAATCATAACTACCAAATACGCCAATAGCCCCTTCACTAAAGTTAGAATTATAAAGAATGGGTTCTTGAAATGGGTTTTCATCGTCTTGCCATTGCACCAAGTACAAATCTCTATATGCTTTGTCCATGGTATAAATGGTTCCACGCAATTCCGATAATTTAAAGGGGCCATTTAGACCAAAACCGGAATAAAAATACGTTCTATTAAAGAAAACAATGGGTTTATTTCCTAATCCCTCTTGAGTTTCCTCATTAAAATATAGTTCGAATTGTGCCTCTTGACCTAACAAATTTTTTGCTGCGCCTTCCAATTGAGGTGAAACATAAAACCCTTGATTTAATCCCTTGTAACTAAATTCAATGGTTACTGGATGAACGGTATAAGTCGGACCACCCCATGGATCTGTTTCCTCATACTCTTTGCCTTGTGTGGCATAATTGACGGTCAAATTTGCAAAATCAGCTGGGGGAGGAACCGTAGATTGTGCTTTGTGTACTTGACCATCTTTCATAATCACTCGCAATTCATACTTATGGTTTGAAATCAGCATGACATTTTTTAATAATAACTGATACAATCCCATACCCGTATGTGAAAACGTATCTTTTGAACCTAAATTTAAATCTTCCAATACCAATACGGCATCTGTAATATGTTCCACCGTTGAATTCGTTTGATCACCGTAATAGGGTCGGGTATAATTCAATTTTGCTTCCACAAAATTAGATTTGGGTGTCATTAAACATGTTATTACAGGCTTCTTAACGAATTTCGGGGGATCTACTTCTGCATCTTGTTCACAACTGCTTAAAACTACGGATAAGCTAATTATTAATATAGCGCTCAAATTACGTGTGATTGAATCAACTAACTTAGAGACGGAGCCATTCATTTCTTTAGAGCGATTTGCTTCAATTTTATATACTTGTATTAATTTTTTCGTGATAGACATAACAATATTTTAATTTATTATTTTAACAACAATCAATCTAACTTATTTAAATTTAAACGAATAAGTGATTGAAGGAATAATTGGAAACAAAGAAATCTTTTTCAATTTCAACTCATTTGGATTTGGCCCATCCCAATCATATCCACCATAATAGAAAAATGGATTGGCTCTGTTGTATGCATTATAAACACTAAACTCCCATGTTTGCACACCCAACTTCTTGGGCTTGGAAAATTGAATACCGAAATCCAATCTATGGTACGCTTCCATTCTAAAACTATTGCGTGCACCATAATCTATATAGGATCCAGGAAATTGTACTTCGGGACTCCAAATAAACGGAAGTTTACTCATTTGATGACCCGTTGCAGGAATAATACCCTGAGGAGCTGTAATTGCATTCCCCGTTCCATAAACCCATGTTCCTGAAATAGTTAAATATTTGGAAATTTTATAAATACTAACTACCGACAAATCATGACGTCTATCGTATTTTGCGTTAAATACTTTACCACCATTTAACTCATCAAACTGCAATTGGGTCCAACTCAAAGTATATCCCACCCAACCGGTTAATTTACCCATTTGCTTTTGCAAGAAAAGTTCAGCTCCATAACTCCATCCTCTACCCGCGGTTACTTTGTTCTCCCAGGATCTACTGTCGGTAGGTGCTTGAGGATCAAATAAATCTTCATCCAAAAAGAAGGATGCGCCATCCTTGTACTGAATCATATTCGACATGGTTTTATAGTACCCTTCCAAACTCAAACTAAATCCTTTCTTAAAATCTTTTGCCAAACCTGCAGCTACTTGTTGACTTCTCATGGGTTTGATATTTTCCGTTGCTGGCACCCATAAATCAGTTGGTAAAGAAATACCGGAATTACTAAGTAAGTGGATATATTGATTCATCATGGCATAAGATGCCTTAAACGATAAATCTTTTCTCAAATTATAGGATCCTGAAAAACGTGGCTCTGGGAAAACATACTGTTTTTTACCAACAACATAATGACTAATTCTAAATCCAGGATATATGGTAAACTTCTTGTTGATTCTCCATTGATCCTCAATATACACCCCGCTTTCATAATTTGTGATGGTTTGTATAGCTCGATCTAATGCATTTGTTTGCCCGAATTTAACCACCACGGCTCCAGGTCTAAATTGGTGCATAATGGTTGAAAACCCGAAGCGAACCATATGACCAGGTAGTGGTCGCCAATCGAAATCCGACTTCACTCCATAGTCATCAATCAAACTCGAATATTTCAACAAGAAGGTATCAGCAGGTGCATAGTTCTCAACACCAATACTCAAATTGTAATGACTGTATATTAACGAAGTATTTACAAATAGCTTAGGATTAAATAAATGATTCCAACGTGCAGTTAAAGTTCGATTTCCCCATCCAAAATCAGAATCAAACCGAGAATTTTTCTCTTTAACCCCCGTGTAAAACTTGTCCTGTCCGAAATATCCACTCACATAAACTTTATCTTTATCACTCAGAATGTAATTAGCCTTTGCATTAAAATCGTAGAAGAAATATCCTCCAGTATTTCCGCCAGACTGAGCCATAATAATTGGCTGCATCAAAACATCAATATAGGTTCGTCTTCCCGATACCATAAACGAACTTTTTCCCTTTTTCAAAGGACCTTCAACTAAAAATCGAGAGCTAATTAATCCTATTCCAACTTCACCGGTGGTTCTCTGATTATTTCCTTCCTTCATACTCAAATCAATTACACTCGATAATCTTCCACCGTATCGAGCAGGAAATCCACCTTTTACCAATTCCACAGATTTTAAAGCATCGCCATTAAAAACACTAAAAAATCCGAATAAATGTGAAGCATTGTACACTACTGCTTCATCCAGAATCAACAAATTTTGATCAGGACCTCCACCACGTACGTAAATTCCACTTTGACCTTCACTCCCTTTTTGAACACCTGGCAGCAATTGTATCACTTTCAACACGTCTTTTTCACCCAACAATGCCGGAATCTCCTTAATTTGGTTCACGGGAATTTCAATTCGACTCATTTCCACTTTATCCGCAATCGTTTTTCGAACTTTGATATTCACCGTATCGATTTTCTCAACATCGCGTTGAATTTGAACCAATTTAAATGTAACGAAGGTATCTTTCGATGCCGTCCATTTTAAACTATCAATTTGAAATGAGGGATAATTTGCAACCACAGAAACATGAGAATTTTGGCTGTTTCGGGGGATGGTAATACTGTAAAAACCATATCGATTGGTAGTTGTAACTATGTAATTAGGGAAAACTGCTACATTTACTCCTCCCAACATCTCGCCACTGGTTTCATCCTGTACGAATCCGGATACCGTAACATTTGTTTTAGAAACAGTGGCTCCAAGATTTCCTTGGGCGTTTAAAGCTTGATTAGTTGCAAAAAAACTGGAAACAATAATTAAAAATCGAGCGAATTGCGTTCGAATCGCAATTCGACCATACGGGTAAATTAACGTCATAAATTATAAGAAATCGAGTGTACAACAAGAAAACGAAACATATCCCCCAAAAGTTACAAAAATAATCCACTTCAATACTACCGAAATAGCCAAAACTTAACACATTAAAACCATTGGCTAATTTCTAAACGTGTTAAGTACAGAGTTATATCAGATATTAATGAATTGTACCGCAAATGAATTTCGCAGTGTAAAACAGAAATCACACGGCCACAGCCCCTTTAATCGCAGGCCAAGGATCATAACCCTCAAGCTGAAAATCATCAAATTTAAAATCAAACAGGTTCTTGACATCTGGATTCAATTTCATGGTAGGATACGGACGTTCCTCCCTCGATAATTGCAAATTCACCTGTTCTAAGTGATTCGTGTAAATATGAGCATCTCCAAAGGTGTGAACAAAATCACCGGGTTTCAATCCAGTTACTTGGGCCATCATTAAAGTTAATAAGGCGTAACTGGCGATATTAAAAGGAACTCCTAAAAATAAATCAGCACTCCTTTGATACAACTGACAACTCAACTTACCATCGGCAACATAAAATTGAAAAAGCGTATGACAAGGCATCAAAGCCATTTTGTCTAATTCACCAACATTCCAAGCGTTTACCAAAATCCTGCGGGAATCAGGTTGGTGCTGAATTAAATGCAAAGCTTCTTGAATTTGGTCGATAACCTTTCCATCTTTAGCTTCCCAGCTCCTCCATTGTTTTCCGTATACAGGACCTAATTCTCCATTTTCATCTGCCCATTCATCCCAAATACTAACACCATTTTCTTTTAGATAAGCAATATTGGTTTCCCCTTTTAAAAACCACAACAACTCATGAATAATGCTTTTAAGATGTACTTTCTTCGTGGTAATTAACGGAAATCCTTTTTCTAAATCAAATCGCAGTTGTCCCCCAAAAACACTAATGGTTCCGGTATTTGTTCTATCTGTTTTACGTGTTCCGTGTTCTAAAACATACTTTAAAAACGATTCGTATTGATTGGAAGGATTCTTCATAGGACAATACAAATTTAGTGGTTTGAATTTGTAAAACACACTAAAACAACTGTTTTGTATACCTGTGCTAGCTATCTACCCGATTTTCCCAATTTTCAAACGAATTTCAATACCAAAATCTTAAGCAAATTCAGATATCGTATACTTATGAAAACCAAATTGTAGCACTCTTATCGATAATAATTGAAACAAGCGCATTTTTTACTTCCCTTTATCTTTGAAAAAGTCTTATTTTTGCACGCTGATAAGAAAATCAATTATGGCTGAAATCATCACCTTGCCCAAAATGAGCGATACCATGACCGAAGGGGTCATCGTTCGTTGGACTGTTAAAATAGGCGATTCTGTAAAAAGTGGAGATATTATTGCAGAGGTAGAAACGGACAAAGCTACCATGGATATGGAAGTATATTCCAAGGGTCAAATTCTACATTTAATTGCAAACGAAGGCCAAGCTATTCCCGTAGATGCTCCAATTGCAGTTGTAGGTCAACCTGGTGAGGATTTCCAAGCGTTGTTGTCGGGTGCTGCTTCAAGCGGATCCAATAACAATACATCCTCAACAAATTCATCCACTTCAGCTCCAGTTGAAGTAGCTACCCCTGCAGTTACAAATACATCTTCTACCGTTATTTCTGATTCAAATGGCCGTGTTTTAGCAAGTCCGCTTGCTAAAAAAATAGCTGCTGAAAAAGGTATTGATTTAAATGGAATTCAAGGCACAGGTGAAAACGGAAGAATTGTAAAAAAAGATCTAGAAAATGCTGCTCCAGCTGCTTCTAATTCTTCTACTACTACCACGGCAAGCGTTTCACAAGCAGTTGTCGGTCAAGAAAGCTTTACCGAAGTTCCTGTTTCTCAAATGAGAAAAACCATAGCTGCTCGCCTAGGCGAATCTAAATTTACAGCACCTCACTTCTACTTAACTGTAGAAATTAATATGGATAAAGCTACAATCGCTAGAGAACAAATGAATGCCATCAGCGATGTGAAAATTTCTATGAATGACATCGTTGTAAAAGCGGCTGCAGCCTCTTTGCGTAAACATCCAAATATCAATTCAAGTTGGTTAGATACCAAAATTCGCTATAACCACCATATCCATATCGGTGTTGCTATGGCTGTGGAAGATGGACTTCTTGTACCAGTAGTTCGTTTTGCAGACAATAAATCCCTTTCGCAAATCAGTTCTGAAGTGAAAGCTTTCGGAGCCAAAGCAAAAGAAAAGAAATTACAACCTCAAGATTGGGCTGGAAACACTTTTACCATAAGCAATCTGGGTATGTTTGGAATCGATGAATTCACAGCAATCATCAACCCACCTGATGCATGTATTTTGGCGGTTGGTACTGTTAAAGATACTGTAGGAGTAGTAAACGGTGAAATAAAACCAGTCAAAACCATGAAGGTTACATTAAGTTGTGACCACAGAGTTGTTGATGGTGCTATGGGTGCAGCATTCTTACAAACTCTTAAGTCCTACCTTGAAGAGCCTGTCAAATTATTAGTTTAATTTTATATAGGCCTCTTCAAAAAAGAGGCCTTTTTTTTGATAATAATTATGTATTCAATTAAATTTAATCATGTGCAAGACCTAGGAGATGCCCGCTATGCAGCGGCAGCACTTGCAGATTATATTGGATTTTCTATCGACGGAGATTTCGCAATTTCTCCTCAAGCAATACAAGAAATAATAGGCTGGTGCGCTGGACCTAAAGTAATTCTTGAAATCCATGATTCTCCCAACTTTGAACAAATTGAATCTTGGTTAAACATTTTACCTATTGATGGAATTCAATGTAAAGAAGATCAACTTTCAGTAACCCAAAATCAATTTCCAGATGTGGGAATTTGGATGACCTTTCACGATTACACAACCGTGGTAACATCCCCAGAAAGCGCAGATGAAATCATTGAAAGTAACCAACTTCAATTTTCAATAAACTGTTTTAAGGAAACAGAAACAGGCAAAAAGGACTACTCAGAATGGAATGATTTTTTTGAAAAATTAGAAATTTTCTAAATTTAATTTCTTCCTTCGTTTAAATGATTAAAACTAGTTCATCCGATACGATAAATTAAAACTGAACACAAAGCCTTCAACAAATTAGCACCAACCTATAAATAAGACCAGACTATGAAAAAATTAATGATAATTGCAGCAGTTTCATTGATGATGTTCTCCTGCGCCGATTCACCTTCTGCCTACACTGAAGAAGAAAAAAAATCTCAAGATAGCTTAGATCAACAAACCCAGGAAGCTGAGTTTGAATCCTTAGAAGACGACTCTGCAACCGAAAATAACGATTCTGCTAAATAATGAAAGTGGCTGTAATAGGTGCAACTGGATTGGTTGGCACCAAAATGCTCCAAGTTCTTAATGAACGCAATTTCCCGGTAACAGAATTAATTCCAGTTGCTTCTGAACGAAGTATAGGGAAGTTAGTGGAATTTAAGGGAAGATCTTATCCTGTGGTAAGTATGGAAACTGCGATTCAAATGAAGCCTCAAGTAGCCCTTTTCTCGGCAGGTGGTTCCACCAGTTTAAAATGGGCACCTAAATTTGCAGAAGTTGGAACATTCGTTATCGACAACTCATCGGCTTGGAGAATGGAGCCTCAAATTCCATTAGTTGTTCCTGAAGTTAATGAAAATGTCTTAACACCTGACGCTAAAATTATAGCAAATCCCAATTGTTCAACTATACAAATGGTAGTTGCGCTTGAACCCTTGCACAAAAAATTCAATCTTAAGCGTGTTATTGTTTCTACCTATCAATCCGTTACAGGTACCGGACAAAAAGCGGTAGAACAATTAATGAATGAACGCAAAGGAATTGAAGGTGAGACCGTTTATCCATACCCCATCGATTTAAATGTATTACCACATATCGACGTATTTCAAGACAATGGATACACCAAAGAAGAAATGAAAATGATTTTAGAAACACGTAAAATCATGAACTTGCCTGACTTGAAAATAACTGCAACCACGGTACGAATTCCAACAATGGGCGGACATAGTGAGTCGATAAATGCCGAATTTGAATCTCCTATATCCTTAAATGAAGTTTTCTCCACTTTGGAAAATGCGCCCGGAATTATCATTCAAGACAATCCCCAAGAAAAAATCTATCCTATGCCATTAACCGCACATGATAAAGACGCAGTTTTCGTTGGAAGATTACGTTTGGATGAATCACATAGCAATACAATAAATATGTGGGTAGTTTCCGATAATCTTAGAAAAGGTGCTGCTACCAATGCCGTACAAATCGCAGAATCTTTGTATAAAAAAGGTTGGATATAATTTGCTTGAGTTGGTAAAATCTATTTAGAATTTCGGTAAAATTCTAAATAACCATAACTTTTTTAGATCGAAATTGTTAGTAACTGCTTAGGAGTGTAATTATTTCCATATTGCACCAATAGCATTACAAATCATGGTAGAAAATACGATGTCTGAAAATACCAGCCACCCCGAAAATCCAGAAGTAGATAATCGACCTCTATATCTAAAAGACGCTATCTATCAGGGAGAATTACACAGTGTGCCTTATGCGCTCACTGTGAGTTCTCCCAAAATAGAGCCCATCGATAAACGTTTATTAAAAGCCAATGCTCATGAAGCAATGCAACATCAGGCTGAGCAACAAATTTCCATGTTGAAAAAACAAGCTGAACTCCTGCTTCGACAAGCAAAAGAAATTGAGCAACGCCTCGAATTATCTCATGCTATTTACAAAGCCGAAATCAACTTTGAACCAGTAATTAATGGCATTTATCATCTTTATCAAAAGGACGACGGACAACAAGTATTAAGCATGGTTGCTCCATACGAATGGGGAAAAACTATGAAATATTCCATGTTTTTAAATACTGTAAGGCTACTTCCCGACAAAACCTGGGAAATATTAATGTAATTCTCGCACCGCGAAAATCAATATTCAGCAATTTTGTCGATTGCACCTCGAACACTACCTTCTTTTAACAACATCATTTGTGCGGTATCGTAGTCCAATCCCGTTTCTTCTACAATCATTCGTGTTCCTCTATCAATTAGTTTGTCGTTAGTTAATTGCATATCCACCATTTTATTTCCTTTAACGCGACCTAATTTTATCATAACCGATGTAGTAATCATATTTAAAACCAATTTGGTAGCCGTGCCAGCTTTCATTCGTGTTGAACCCGTTACGAATTCCGGCCCAGTGATTACTTCAACGGGGAATTTTGAAGCTGCAGCTACCACAGAATTAGGATTACAAACTATGCATCCGGTAAGTATACCAACAGCGTTGCACTGATTTAATGCACCCAACACATACGGTGTTCTCCCTGAGGCGGTAATTCCCACCACAAAATCTTTATCGCAAATATCCCATTGTTCAAGGTCTTTAAAACCTTGATTATCATCATCCTCTGCAAATTCAACTGCTTTTCTAATGGCTCCATCACCTCCAGCGATAATACCAATCACTTTGTCGAATTCTACACCATAAGTTGGGGGACATTCAGATGCATCTACAATTCCCAACCTACCACTTGTTCCGGCTCCCAAATAGAATAATCTTCCACCGTTTAACATCTTTTGATACAATGCATCCACTAATTTTACAATTTGAGGAATCGCCATTTCCACAGCTGCAGCAATGGTTTGATCTTCTTTATTAATTCCTAAAAGCAAGGATTCGGTATCTTTTAATTCCAGATCTGTATGGTTGGAGGTTTGCTCTGTATTCATTTCATTTAGGTTGGGGGATGAATGTAGTTTTGTCGATTACAGTTACAATTGTGTTCAACAAAGATAATTAGTTATATTAATTTTTTGGGGGATAACAGAGCGGGTAGTAAGTTTGTACATTAATCAGACTCCAGGGAATAATGGCAAAACAACTCCAAATGGAAACATTTGTGGTTAATAAGGGTTTTAATCATATAATTTTCCAATCATTATATGATTTTTATTCATCCATTAAGGCCTAATAATAACTTAAGATTATGAAAAACCACAGCTCTATTTTTACCGATGATATATCCACCCTGCAAAAAGAAATAAAAGCCAAATGGCTGCAAGTTTTGGATTTCATAGAACAGAATTTTGATAAAAAACCCGATCTCAATGCCGTTTTGTTTTTAGTAGGAATACGTGAACTAGGTCAAATTCCCGAAAAACCTTTCTCAAAAGAAGACAAAACTCGGTTAATGCATATCGCAAACTGCAAAGCACTCAGTTATTCTGGATATTATGAATTACAAGGAATCAATAAAGAAGGATGGCCAGTCTGGGAAAATGCTAAACCGTTACCCAATCTTACTTTAATAGAGCAAGAAAATCTTTTACGTCAACATCTAATTGAGTACTTTGAACGAGAAGAAATTATTCAATTCAAATAGAGCATGTAAATTAAATTCGCATCTGTAAATTCAAAATACCACAATTACATACAGATGCTTAACACTACGAAAATTTAGATTTTAATACATCGCTATTGCAAATTTTTATTGATTATACAACGAAAATTAAATCACCCTACCTAATCAAAAAAGAAAAATATGAAACCTCTATTTAAAATATTCGCAATTTCTGCTTGTTTAAGCATGATAGCCTGCAATTCAACCGGATCTAAAAAAGATGTTATGGAATCGGCCATTAACGAAAACAAGCAAACCAATGTACCTATGACCGTTCCCGACACAACAGCTCCAGCTAATTGGACTCAAGTACTGTTGGAAACCGATTATGGAAACATCACTATTGCACTTAATCCAGCGACACCTAAGCACACTGAAAACTTTATTAAATTAGTAAAATCTAAATACTACGACGGAGTTTTATTTCATCGTGTAATTCCAGGTTTTATGATTCAAACCGGGGATCCCGTTAGTAAAACTGCGAAACCAGACCAGCCGTTAGGCGAAGGGGGACCCAGTTATAAAATACCGGCTGAATTTGTAGATACCTTATATCATTTTAAAGGTGCATTAGCTGCTGCTCGTCAAGGTGATGAATTCAATCCAATGAAAATGAGTTCTGGCTCACAGTTCTACATTGTAACTGGCACTGCTGTTGACGAAAATCAATGGAAAGGAATGATTGAACAAGGCGTAATTAAGGATTTTGTTGCAAGACCGGAGAACAGAGAATGGGCAATGAAAATCAATACCGCTATTGAAATTGGAAATCAGGCAGCTATAGATCAAGCTTTAAATGAGATTAAACCACTTGCAAAACCTCTAATAGATAGTGTATGGAACACTATTCCTACCCGAGTAAAAAATATTTATGCTTCTTGGGGAGGTACTCCGTTTCTAGATAAAAACTACACCGTTTTCGGAAAAGTAACCAAAGGATATTACGTGTTAGATAAAATTCAAAATGTGGAACGCAATCAAGCTGACCGACCCAAATCCGATATACGAATCAAGAAAGCCTCTGTATTATAAAGGCAAACTATTGGTTAAGTCACAAATTTTCACTACTTTTGCAGTACTTTTCCATTAAATATCTAGGAAGGGGGCAAGCGAAAAGCAGTCCCCTTTTTTATTGAATATGAAAAAACTGGGTGAAAAACTTAAACAATTGGTAGAAACAGAAGCGCCGGCTTTTGGAATTTTTTTAGTTCATCATAGCGTAAGTCCAACCGGATTATTTCGCTTTTACATGGATTCAGAAGAGATTTTATCGATGAATGTATTAACTGATTTCACACGTCATATCTCCTCATTAATCGATGAGGGAGATTTTGGTGAAGGAGCATTTACATTTGAAATTTCTTCCCCAGGAGCAGATGCACCTTTAAAAGATTTACGCCAATTTAAAAAACATATTGGCCGTAGATTTGAATTTACCTTGGAAAATGAAACCATTATAGGTAAATTAGATGCAATAGAATCTGATGAATTTCATATTACACAAGAAATCAAAGAAAAAGGCAAGAAAAAAATAGATTTTCAGCCAGCAGTTATCCCTTTTAATCAAATTAAAGAAGCAATAATCATTATAAGTTTTAAATAACATGAAAGCCAATGCCAAAGATCTTGGAATAAACTTAGTGGAGAGTTTTTCCGAGTTTAAGGAATTCAAAAACATCGATCGCGCAACCATGATGCGCGTTTTAGAAGACGTTTTTCGCAACATCCTTAAGAAAAAATACGGCCCAGATGCAAATTTTGACATCATCGTTAACACCGAAACAGGTGATATCGAAATGTATCATTTGCGTTTAATTGTTGAAGAAGGCGAAGTAGAAGATGAAAATCTTCATATCACCATCAGCGATGCTCAGAAATTAGAACCTGATTATCAAGTAGGTGAAGACTGTATCCAACAAATTTATTTGGAAGATTTCGGTAGAAGAAATGTATTGAATGCACGTCAAGCTTTGATGAGCAGAATCATCGAATTGGAAAAAGACGAATTGTTCCGTAAATACGGCGACAAACGCGGTGAAATTATCACAGGCGAAGTTTATAACGTTTGGAAGCGGGAAATTATGGTTCTCGACGATGAAGGAAACGAACTAACCCTTCCTAAAGAACACATGATTCCTCGTGATATTTACAAGAAAGGTGATACCATTCGTGCCGTAATCCACTCGGTTGATATGGAAAAAGGATCTCCTCGTATTGTATTGTCTCGTACCTCTCCTGAATTCCTTGAGCGATTATTCGAATTAGAAGTACCAGAAATTATTGATGGTTTAATTACCATCAAGAAAATTGTTCGCGAACCAGGTGAAAGAGCAAAAGTAGCTGTTGAAAGTTATGATGATCGTATTGATCCAGTTGGTGCTTGTGTAGGGGTGAAAGGTGCTCGTATTCACGGAATTGTTCGTGAATTGAGAAATGAGAATATTGATGTAATCAACTTTACAACGAACGATGCATTATTTATTCAACGTGCTCTGCAACCTGCCATTATAGCTAAAATGGATATCGTTGGCAATACAGCTAACGTATATTTAGAAAGTGACCAAGTTTCACTTGCTATTGGAAGAAGCGGTCACAATATCAAGTTGGCAAGTAAATTAACCGGTTACCAAATCGAAGTTTACCGATTGAATGCCGACACTGAAGACGACGTGGATTTGGATGAATTTTTGGATGAAATTGATACTTGGATTATCGAAGAATTCAAGAAAATTGGATTGGATTCTGCTAAAGATGTATTACGTACCTCAGTTGAAGATCTTCTCCAAAGAACCGATCTAGAAGAAGAAACCATTGTTCAAGTACAAAAAATTCTACGTGAGGAATTCGACGACGAATAAGTCTAGAGAGTCCATGTATAATTAATTCATATTGAACATGAAAAACTAAAATAAGGTTTCGATTCACATCCCCCGAGTTTGTGAATCGAAATTTTGCTCGAACTATGTCACATAATGTATGAAATAGTTCCTTTAGCAACAAAAAACTTGGGATATACAAAGCATAAAATTAAATTTGAATCAAATTATGGCGGAATACCGTTTAGCAAAAGTTGCCAGTGAATTAAACCGAAGTACCTCGGCTATTGCTGAGTTCCTAAAAGAAAAAGGATACTCTATTGAAGTTCGTCCTACTACCAAAATTACGGACGACATGTATCAAGAATGTCTTAAGGAATTCTCAGCCGACAAAGCAGCAAAACTCGAGGCAGAAAAATTAAAGAGCCCTAAACCTCTTAGACCTAGCGATCTTCAAATCAATGAAGCTCAATCCACAACTGCGGTTAACAATCCTGAACCTGTTGCCAAAACAGCTCCACCAGTTGAGAAAAAAGAAGAAGTTTCAGCTCCTGTAACCACTGTTACTCCAAACGAGGAAAACGAAGTGGAAAAGGTGGCTGTTGTTCCCGATGAAACCCCTGGTATAAAAGTTATTGGAAAGATTGACCTAACTCCTAAAAATAAATCATCCAAACCTGCGGAAACAATCATCTCCGAAAAGACGGAAGAAATAAAGAAAACAGAAGAAGCACCGAAAGTAGTAGTTGAACCGAAAATTGAAGTAATTCAACCTCAGGAAGAAAAAGTTATAGAAACTAAACCTATTCCAGTTGCCGAAACAAAAACGGAACCTGAAAAACCTGTTGAAGTTGAAAAAACAGTTGAAACTATAAACGTTCCTGTTGAAAATCAGTCTACCCCTGCTCCAACACCCGTTGAAGAAAAGGATGATGAGATTGAAAAAGTGGAAATGCGCAAAGAAGTTCTTTCTGGTCCGAAGGTAGTAGGAAGAATTAATCTACCTGTTGAAAAAACCGGCAATTCTACCCTAGCACAAGCGGCTAGAAAAGACATGCAGGAAATCCGCAAAAAGCGTAAACGTAAAGAAAAAGGCGTAGAAGTTAAGGTAGCAGTAAACGATACCGTTGCCCGCGACAACAACAACAGCAACAATAATTCCAATAATAGGAATAAGCCTACACATAACAAACCTGCTCCGAAACAAGAAGTTTCTCAAACCGAAATTAAATCCAATGTTCGTACTACCATCAATAAAATGGGAAATGCGGGTCGTGGAAAATCCAATCGTGTTAAAAAGAAACATGAAGTTCGCGACGAACGTAACAAACGTTTTGAAGAACAAAGAAGAAGAAAGGATGAAGAGAGCAAAATCCTTAAAGTAACCGAATTCTTAACTGCTAATGAGTTAGCAAGTATGATGAATGTTCGTGTAACTGAGGTTATTTCAAAGTGTTTTACTTTGGGAATCATGGTTTCAATCAACCAAAGATTAGACGCTGAAACCATTCAGTTGGTTGCATCTGATTTTAACTACGAAATTGAATTTGTAGATGCTGAAAGCCAAATCGAAGCAGTAGAAGAAATCATTGATCGCGAGGAAGATTTACTACCACGCGCACCCGTTGTTACGGTTATGGGTCACGTTGACCACGGTAAAACTTCTTTGTTGGATTATATCCGTAAAGAAAATGTAATTGCAGGTGAAGCAGGTGGTATCACTCAGCATATTGGTGCATATGAAGTAACATTAAGTGATGGAAAGAAAATCACATTCTTAGATACTCCTGGTCACGAAGCATTTACTGCAATGCGTGCCAGAGGAGCTAAAGTTACGGATTTAGCAATTATTGTAATTGCTGCCGACGATTCGGTGATGCCTCAAACACGTGAAGCTATTGCCCATGCACAAGCAGCTGGGGTTCCCATGGTTTTTGCGTTTAATAAAATAGATAAAGACGGAGCAAATCCAGATAAAATACGTGAACAATTAGCGGGTATGAACATTTTGGTCGAAGACTGGGGTGGTAAATACCAATGTCAAGAAATCAGTGCTAAAAAAGGTTTAAACGTTGATAAGTTACTCGAGAAAGTACTGTTAGAAGCGGAATTGATGGAATTGAAGGCCAATCCAAATAGAAACGCAAAAGGTACCATCATCGAAGCAACACAAGAAAAAGGTAGAGGTATTGTAAGTACCCTTTTAGTACAAAACGGCACATTAAAAGTGGGTGATCACGTAGTTGCTGGTGCGCAATACGCTAAAGTTCGTGCTATGTTCAATGAGAGAGGTACTCGTATCGACGTAGCACCTCCAGCCACACCAATAAAAATATTAGGTTTTTCTGACGCACCTACTTCTGGTGATATTTTCGCTGTAATGTCAAATGAAGATGAAGCAAAATCACTAGCAAACAAACGTCAACAATTAATTCGTGAACAAGGTATTCGTACAAAACGACATATTACCTTGGATGAAATTGGACGTCGTTTGGCTGTAGGAAACTTCAAAGAGTTAAAAATCATTGTTAAAGCTGACGTGGATGGTTCTATGGAAGCATTATCTGATGCTCTGATGAAACTTACTTCCGAAGAAATTGCCGTTAATGTAATCCATAGTGGGGTAGGTCAAATCACCGAGAGCGACGTACTTTTAGCTTCTGCGTCTGACGCAATTATTGTTGGATTCCAAGTTCGTCCGTCGGCTAAAGCAAAACAGTTAGCTGAAAATGAAGAAATTGATATCCGCACATACAGCATTATCTACCAAGCTATTGAAGAAGTTAAAAAAGCGATGGAAGGTATGTTGAGTCCTGATATTGTAGAAAAAATAATTGGTCAAGTTGAGATTCGTGAAATTTTCAAAATTTCCAAAGTGGGAACTGTTGCAGGTTGTATGGTAACCGATGGAAAAATTGAACGTAAAAACAAAATACGTGTAATACGAGATGGTGTTGTTAAACACGATGGTGAATTAAGCAGCTTGAAACGTTATAAGGATGATGTGAAAGAAGTTCTAAAAGGTTTTGAATGCGGTTTACAACTAGATCGTTTCAACGATTTGGAAGTAGGTGACTATCTAGAAGTTTACATCACTGAGGAAGTTAAGAGAAAACTTTAATTTTAAAACCATCATTTTTCATCCATAAAAAAAATAATTACAACGATTAGCCAACTTAAGTAAAAACAAAAACGTCTAAATTGGTACAGTTGTTGTAACACAAACTAAAAAACTAAAATTCAGAAATATGAAAAAGGTATTAACATTCATCGCAGTAGCATTAGCTTTAACTACTTCTGCTTTTGCTCAAAAAGACACAAAAGGCTCAAAAGTTCAACCAACTCCAACAGCACCGATTGCTTGGGAATTTAAATCTCACGATTTCGGTACCGTTAACATGGGACCTACAGCGGATGTTACTTTTAAATTCAAAAATAATTCAAACGCCCCTGTAGTAATTACTAATGCAGCCCCTTCTTGCGGTTGCACCACTCCTACTTGGACTAAAACACCCATTATGCCTGGTGAAACTGGTGAAGTAAAAGCAAGTTACGGAACCGAAGGTCGTCCTGGATATTTTCAAAAATCAGTAAAAGTAACTTTAGACAACGGAGATATTACAGATTTAACTATCAGTGGTACCGTAGTTAGTGCTAAAAAATAACAACAGCAGTTTACTTTCGGAAGAAATTCAGTAGGTTTACATTTAACAACATGAAAAAATTAATTGTTTTAGGGGCATTTTTAGGTTTTTCAATTGCATCATTTGCTCAAGTGCAAACTGATGACAAAAAAGTAGATTTCTTAACTCCAGGTGGAAAAGCAGAAATCAAATTTGAGAATTTGTCGCATAGTTTTGGTAACATAATTGAAGGTCAAATTGCTACTCATGAGTTTACATTTACCAACACGGGTACAGAACCATTAACTTTGACCAACGTTCGAGCTAGCTGCGGCTGCACAACACCTAAATGGCCTCGTGAAACCATTGAACCAGGTAAAACTGCGGTGATACGTGCTGAATACAATTCGGCAGGACGTCCAGGTACATTCAGTAAAAACATTTTTGTTACTTCCAACGCAGGTGAACAAACATTAACAATTTCTGGAAACGTTGTAAAAGAACCAGAAAAACCTTTATCACCCATTATTATTAAGTAATAGTAAAAAGGGCTGTCAAGTGACAGCCCTTTTTAATTTATACCTAATCCTATCCCCATAACTATCCGACTAAAAAACTAAGATCCAACCGAAAACCCAAACTCTTGCTGTCTTAAGATTTTCAAAAACATTAATTTCTTCCAAAATCTTCATACTATAAATATCTTTTAACTATCTTCACCTTTAAAATAAAGAAAAAAGTAACCGATCATTTCACAAACTCCATCAATAAGCACAAAGATGAAAACCAAATACCTCAAACTAGCCGTAACTGGGCTCATTGGATTATCCATTGTTCTATCAGCAGCAATTCTTGCATCCAGTTATAAGTATAAATTTGTTGCAAACGAAACAATTTACACAACTGGCCTAGCTGAAAAAGAGTTTACCTCAGATCTTGCGGTATGGACTGTATCGTACAACAATAAATCCCTAAATAAACAGCAAGGGTTTGCTCAACTAAAAAAGGACGCAAAAACAATCAAAGATTACCTCATCAGTAAGGGCTTTAAGGAATCTGAATTGGTTTTCTCCTCAATTAACTCAGAAAAACACTACACATACAACGAATACCGTTCCAACGGAGAATACCGTCAGGAACAAATATTTGATGGCTATATCCTGTCACAGAATGTGCGTATTGAATCGAAAAATCTATCTATAGTTGAACTTGCGTCTAGAGAAATTACCGATTTAATAAATGTAGGAATTGAAATTAATTCTGAATCACCAAGCTATTACTACACGAAACTTGAGGATCTTAAGATTGAACTAATTTCCAAAGCAACTGAGAATGCCACTCTTAGAGCTAAACAAATTGCCGAGAAAAGTGGATCCGATCTAGGCAATTTAAAATCAGCAACTATGGGTGTATTTCAAATTACCGGAAGAAATTCATCCGAACAATACGAATGGGGCGGTGTATTCAATACAACAGATAAGGATAAAAAAGCGTCTATCACTGTAAAACTAAACTTTGGAATCGATTAAATCAGATTAATCTTAAAATGGTCATGAAACAAATAATAATTATAGTCATATTCTTTACTATTAATCTGCTATTTCCCTCATTATCATTTTCTCAAATACCATTAATTGCTGAAGATGAACAAGGAAGTCTTCGCGTTATCGGCAACAATAAGATCAATCAAGATTGCAATTCCGGAGATATCATCGAAGCGGTATTTCCCATTGCTAACATCTCAATGGATACTATTTACATTTCTCAGTGTGTACCAGATTGCGTTTGCACACATTATGCGTATCCCGAAAAAGGAATCCCACCCGGTGAAATAGATACTATTTATTTGTTTCTTATGTCCAAAAACGTACCTCCTGGGCCATTCTACAAAAGAGCTATCGTAGATTTCAATGATGGAAGTATGGAATTGGTCATTGAAGGAAATATCAATGTAGTTCGAAATATTGTAAAACCCGGCCAGAGACCTATCATCTATAAACCAAAACAAATTAGAGTACTAAATACTCCAAAAAAAGAAGTTCCTCTTATTGAACTTGAAAAATAAAATAACTCCGATGAAAAACGTAACTAATAAAAAAAGCACTGCACTATTTTTAGCTACCCTTATTTTTCTCTTTGGGGGATGTGATTCTTATAGAAAATCTTTGGATTCAACTAGAAGCCAAAACAACGATATTAACGAAGTTTCTCCTTCAAAACCAAGTAAAAACGCAACCAACCCTAGCAACTTAAGTCAAAATAATACGAAAGAAAATCCCACAAGTTCAAGCAGCATTATTCCATCTTCCACCACCATTGAATTTGCGGCAAGTAGCTCAAATGATGTTGATTCGGTTTATTGGTTTGAACGCATTCACACTTTTGGAGATGTTCCAAGTGGACCACCAGCTACAACCAAATTCTACTTCATCAATAAAGGGAATAAACCCATTTCCATTTCCGATGTTCAAGCAGGATGCAGTTGCACAGCCACAGAATTCACAAAAGGGCTAATATCCCCAAACGATACGGGATACGTTTCTGCCGCTTACAAAACAGCCAATACATTTGGTTTTTTTAGGAAACATGTGGATGTATTTTTTGACCATAAAGAAAAAAAACACCACTTAATCTTAACTGGAAACGTAGATCCCATGAGAACCAAGTAAAGTGCAAAACATTTAAAAAAATCAAAATAATATTTGTTCAAACAGGGCTTTTGCTACAACATTAACTAATAACATGCCGCAGAGCAATAAATAAAAGGCAGATAAATTAAAAACGTTGCACAACTTTCATTATCACGGTTAGTTACAACCTCAATATTCCTATAAATTATTGCACATAAATAGGAGCAAATCGTTCGGAATCCTTACCCCATTGCCCTCCTGTGTGTAAATAAACCGTATTCTGCATGGACCATTCTGGATGATCCCATAAGGCATACAAACCTTTACCAACATAAACTGGGTCTATGGGAAAGTTGACCTGCAACTGAATATTTTGGATAAACTGAATTAACTCCGGAGATGTTTTTGCATAACCACCACAATCATATCCCAACACAGGATCAATCAAACTACTGAATAACGGATAGTTATTCCATAAATCCTGTTGTTCCTGAGCATTCCTTAATATAAAAACTGCTTTAACCCGTGTATTCCATCCACGCTTTAGCATTGCAGCAGATAATCCCAATGCAGTAGTACCCGTTGCACTAGCACAAACTACCATATCCGGTTCCATCTGCCAACTATTCACTAACTCTTCAAACCCATGAATACCGGCCAAACCACTACCCCCTTCTGGAATAACTAGATATTTACGACCGTCTAAAATACGCTCAGAACACTCCAGCTTATCTCGATAATCAAATCTTGAAACAAAATGTAATTCCATGTTTACAGAGTTACAATACGATAAATAATGATTTTCAAAACCCTCATCCCCGCGAACAATACCGATAGTAGGTATGTTAGAATCAAATCCAAACGCTGCGGTAGCTAACAAATGATTGCTGAATGCTCCTCCAAAAGTCAGAATACCATCATAATTTCCCAACTTGTATTCCTCTATCCATCCCTTCAGTTTACGCCATTTATTTCCTGAAACAAGAGGATGTAACAAATCATCGCGCTGAATTTCAAAGCATAAATTTCTACCTAGAATCTCCAATTCAACCTGCTGTAATTTGGCTTCACTAAAATTCATTAAACAAATCTAATTGAAATATTGTTACATTTGCATCGCATTCGGGGTGCCTCGTAATAGAGCGCTGAGATTAGACCCGGAAACCTGCTCAGGATAATGCCTGCGAAGGGAAATGTACCACTCCGTTCAATAGTGGAGCGTCTCGAATGCATGTAAAATTTGAGACATGAAAAACACCAAACCATCAACCAAATCTGAAAGAACTAAGATTCAGTGTAGTCCTTTCTTCAGTACTAATTCGAATTCCTATGCGGATTTACATTTCTATTCGGACAAAGTGCGTTCTATTTTTTTCAATCTTTTCTGGGGATTCTTTTGCGGAATTTTCCTATATGTTCCTTTAAAAGCATCAAACATCAGCTCAACCTATTTCATTGAACCCAATAAATCACATGTAACTGTAAAGGTTGAAAACAGAAACATACAAGGCAGTGGGTTAAATTCACAAGTTGACTCTAAAATCAAACACATTGATACCACACCCAAGCAATTTATAACCCAGAAATATGACACAATCGTAATTGAACCTATCGAAGATGTAATTGTACGATCTTTATATCGTTCTGGAAGAAAAAGTGTTACCGCTAATACGATTATCAACAAGCAAGAGTTGTTAGTCCAGAACACCGGAAGAGATTTACCAATCCTACTTCAGAACCAAACTAACATTGTAACTACCTCCGACGCAGGTAATGGTATAGGCTATACAGGAATTAGAGTTCGAGGAAGTGATGCAACGAGAACCAATGTAAGCATTAATGGTGTACCCATTAATGACGCAGAAAGTCAAGGTGTTTTCTGGGTAAACATGCCTGACTTAACCAGTTCAGCTAACTCTATAAACATTCAACGCGGCGTGGGTAGTTCATCACATGGGGCAGGCGCATTTGGTGCCAGCATTCAGGTTACAACAGACCATGTACCTTCTAAATATTCTCAATTGGATGTGAGTTATGGTTCATTTAATACACGCAAACTAACTGCAAAAATCGGATCTGGCTTACACAAGTTAGGGAATAACCTGGTTTACAGCGATGTTCGATTATCCAATATTCAGTCAAATGGATACATTAACCGCGCATTTTCTAAATTGGGAGGTTATCATTTATCGACCGGAATAATCAATAAAAAATGGACAGCCAAATTGATGGTTTTTGGAGGACAAGAACAAACATTCCAAAGTTGGTGGGGCATTCCCATAGAAAAGTATCAATTAGGAAGTTATAACAATAATCCCAAATCAACAGACACTCAAGCACTTTACAACCATTATTATCGCAATGCGGGTTCTACATATTTAAATCAGTCGGATTCAAATAATCTATTCAATTCAAATCCTTCTAAATACAATTATTATCTGTATCCAAATGAAACAGATAACTATCAACAGCATCATGCACATTTGTATTTTAACCGAAAAGTTAACAACAAAGTAACTGTAAACGCCACTGGTTATTATACTTATGGATCAGGTTACTTTGAACAATTTAAACATAGTGCAAAAGCCGATTTCTATGGATTAAAACCTTTCCTTTTAAACGATACCTCTACAAATATCATAAACTTGGTACGTCAACGCTGGTTACAAAACCATTTAGTTGGTATCAATACAAACGTAAATTATGCTCCCAATAAACAAATGGAGCTTCATTGGGGAATAGGTGCAAATCAATATTTAGGACAACATTTTGGATTCGTTACACGTGCAGGATTAGGAGGTGACTACGAAATTGTTCCCAATTCTATGTACACTTACCCACATGAATATTATCGCTCCTCAGGCAACAAAACCGATATAAATACTTTTGCTAAATGGGATTATATGCCTTTCAAGCAGCTTACTTTATTTACTGATCTCCAATATCGTTATGTAAAACATATTGGAAAAGGGAAAGATAATGATTTAAGGAACATTGATTTCCTCGGTGAATTCCACTTTTTTAATCCAAAAGCCGGATTTACCTTTTTAAATGACATCCATGGATTACCTACCCAATTTCAAGGTTCCATTTCTGTAGGCAACCGAGAACCTGCACGCAGCGATTTTGTAGATAATAATCAAGGAAACATACCAAAACCAGAACGTCTAGTAGACTATGAATTAGGTTATCAGATTGAGTCCTCCAAAGGACATTCCATAAATCTAAATGCCTATTACATGGACTATTACAACCAATTAGTATTAACAGGCGCTGTTAATGATGTTGGAACGCCTTTAAGAAAAAACGTCGACAAAAGTTTCAGAAGAGGAATTGAACTTGGAACAAAAATATTCCTAGTTAAGAAAGCTAATCAATCAATCATACTCCATGCTAATGCAGCCTTCAGTGCTAATAAAATACAACAAACACAGGCTTCATGGATTGATTATGCTACTTACGAAGTAGTAGATAGCAATTTTACGAATGTTGATATAGCGTATTCCCCCAATCAAGTCGGCGCAACTGGTTTAGAATACACCTATTTATCACCCATCAGAAATGGAAAATCGCATTTAATTAAAATTCTGTATAACCATAAATGGGTAGGTCAACAATTCCTAGATAATACACAGGATAAAACCCGAATGATTAACGCTTACCATTTTGGTGAACTCACTACGGCATATACATTCAAATGGAAGCAAAACCGTTCAATTACACTTAGACTACAAGCATTGAATGTGCTAAACAATTATTACGTTAATAACGGTTATACTTGGGGATATTTTTATGGGGATCGAAATTTAGTTCAAGAAGTTTTCGTATTCCCAAGTGCACCCAGAAATTTTATGGGCGGTATAAGTTTGAACTTTTAAACTTAATAATTTGCGGATCCGATAATGGCATAACCACATTCCAATTGGGGTAGTTATTCTGTTTTAATTCAATAGCTGTTCGAGTCACACCAAACGCTT
Source organism: uncultured Rhizobium sp. (assembly GCA_964415065.1). GTDB lineage: Bacteria > Bacteroidota > Bacteroidia > NS11-12g > UBA955 > VMCP01. Next base: position 19,378 of record CAYPYX010000009.1, on the reverse strand, counting down.
GAACAGCTATAGATTCCGCAATTTTTTGACGAATTGTTTGATTATAATGTTCAGTTGGATACCATTGATCTGTAAAACGACTACCTGAAAAATCCGTGTAATATTTTTGATAATTCACTGGAACTGCCACCTTCTCCGAAGCTTCTCTCAAAGAATAATTATCAATAAATTCAGCATCCCACTCTTGTAATTGTTTTACCAAGAACTGATGATTTTTATCCATTATCTGAACTAATTCTTTACCAAATAACATTTGAGCATGATGTCGATTTGGTGGTAGAATATGAAATATCAGTCGAACATTTCGTTTTTTACAGTGAGTAACGATGGCCTTTAAATCCAGAATTCGTTGATTCTTTTCATCAAGAACAAAGGCAAATTCCTTGATATACGCCCCCATCATAGAAATGATTTGATCCAATTGAAAACTATCTCTTAAAGTGGGTTCAATGCGATCTATATCCATTTTAGAATTTACGCTTTCCATCCAACCTAACGCCGTATTATAAGACGAAACCGAACTTAAGTCTTGGGTTCTCCACCATTGAAATTTGAGTCGTTCCATTTCCAAACCACTGCGATTATCATAAAAATGCAGTCCCATAAAAATACGAGATAATAAGGGGTAGCGCTTAGAATAAAAAACAGCTTCTTGTTGGTTCGAAGCCTCATTCCCTGAAAACATAGCAGAAGGGCCGCAGGTTCTCATATTTACACCCAAAACAATCACTTTTTTACTTACATCACCTTCTGGGAGTAATTCCAACATTTTTAGGAATAATCCTGGATGATATGCAGGATGTGTCACCGCTTTGACTTTTTTATTGGGGATGTATAACTGCAAAAAATCAGAGATTGATTGATTCAATGTGTCTGTCCATGGATTAAAACTAGTATTACTACTTTCTCCCAAATAAATGATATCACCTGTATTAAACGCTGTGTCAATCTGTGTTTTCACAGAAGAATACTGCTTCAAATCTTCTTTATATAGTGTCTTTTCATAAATGAAATTCAATACAAAAAATAGAACTGCTCCGATTAATAATCGTAAGAAAAACCATTTTAAAATGGCAACTAATTCGGTATGATTCGTACCTTTTTGCATAAACCCTTAAAATTGAAAATAAACAAACGGATGATTTACGGCACCACCCCAAAACAAAACCGCTACAATGAAAAAAACATAAATTACCCAACGAATCCATACTGATTTCTGCAAAAACCAACTATCAATCCGCTGCATCACCACAAAATGATCCAAAATAATTGCAACCAATAAAAACAGACTTACGTGAAGAGGCACTTTTAAATTCTCATAATGCTGCCAACCTGGCAATACCTTCACGAATTCTTGATGCGCCAAACCTAAATCATTCGAATAATTAAAGATCGAAACAAATTGATCCCATACTGATCCCATTTGAACTCCAATCGCATGCCCATCCCCAGAAAATAAAACAGAATAAACTTCCTCACTCTGCTGAATATTTACGGAACGGAAAAAAACGAGTGTCATCCAGAAAAAGAATAGAGTTTTCATTCTTCGGAAAAACATCCAAAATTCAGATTCTGAACCTCTTCGTCCTACCACAAATCGATCAAATAAATATAAGAGTCCCTGGCTTAATCCAAAGTAAATCATGGTTGAATTGGCACCATGCCACAATCCGCTGGTAAAAAACACCAATAAAACAGCGAATGCTAACCGCCACTTACCACTTCGATTTCCGCCAACAGGAATGAAAATATAATCTCTGAACCAAGTACTTAAGGAGATGTGCCATCTATGCCAAAACTCAGGAACACTTCCAGCTAAAAATGGTTTATTAAAGTTGTCCATTAAGTCCACACCAAAAAGTTTTGCAGAACCTTGAGCTAGTAAAGAATAACCATAAAAATCATAGTACACTTGAAATGTAAACATAAATGTTGCCACCCAAGTACTAAGTTGAGTGTACTTAAAATGTTCCGAATAAAACTGGTCAACAACGCCGGCTAAATTATCAGCTACAGCCACCTTTAAAAACATGCCATAAAGCATCAACTGCAAACCCGAGCGCAAATCGGATAATTTGGGACTGTATTTGGCAAATAGTTGACTGTGCAACTTCCCAAATCGCTCAATAGGTCCAGCAACTAACTGGGGAAAAAAGGAAACGAATAACATAAATTTAACGGGGTTATTCTCTGGTATCTCATCTCCCCGATAAACGTCAACTACATAACTAATACTTTGAAAGGTATAAAACGAGATACCTGCTGGAATGGTATATTTTCCTAATTCAATGATCCAAGCTGTACTTGAATTATGGTACATACTTTTTGCTAATTCACTATTTCCTAAGGCAAAATCAAAGTACTTGAATAAAAACAACAATCCGATATCCGTAATTATGGCTGTCCACATCCAAGTCAGTTTCACTGATTTACGATCCGAAGCATATACTTGACGAGCGCAAAACCAATCCAATAAGCTGGTAAAAAGCATTAAACCTGCAAACTCAATTTTCCAATATCCATAGAAAAAGTAACTAGCCAATAACAACCAGATCCAACGTAATTTTTGAGGGATACTAAAATAAAGTAACCAAACTACCGGCAAGAAGATCCAAAATTCCAGCGAATTAAACAGCACCGGGCAAATATAATCAACAGAGAATTATTTGGATAAAGTAAATTTGGTTTTATAGGTATTTTGGCCTGATTGAACCCGAATAAAATAAATGCCCGTATTCAATGTAGATACATCAAGTTTTAGATGATTTGATTCTTTTTGAACCCAAGTATTTTCATTTAAATTTCCGGATTTGATCGTTTTACCGGTAACATCGCTTATTTCAATTTTCAGAGAATTAAAATCGAAGGAATTTGAAAAAGCAGCAGAATTCAAATCCCATTTTAACATTAATACCTCTGAAGCTGGCACAGGATATAGCTGCAAACCACCCGAATTTAAGGTACCGATGCTATTTACCTTCTTTACCAAAAAAGGATTCATCACTTTTTTTGAAGTATAAATTCGATAATCTCCAGCGGCAAAATTCAATCCAACATTTACATCATTTACTTGTATTGAATCTCCTGTTAAGTAGTTGTACCACCACCCTGTGCTAGAAAATACAGGACTTTTCACGGAGGATACTACATCAAAATTCCCAACAACCAATGTCTGAAACTCACTACCATTCAACAATAAACGCTTAAAACTTCCCCCGGAAGAAAACGAATAGCTCGTAGGCGCATATACATCGGAATAATTTGTTTTTAAATGATTAAACATGGCATGCTGATAATACAAATCAGGTCGATCACTAATACCCGTCCAATAATCCCAACGTGCTGGCTTTTCAACCAATCTACATGCATCACTAACTGTTCCATCTTTACACCAATTTATGGAGTAGTCATATCCCAATTCGTCAAACTGCCAGATCATTTTAGGACCGGGTACTAAATGAACAAAGGCATAGGTCAATGCATTTCGCTTTAAATATATTTCCTCAGTTTTCGTAGAATAATTACCCGATGAATTACCATACATTTTAGATTTATATGCCATTCTTTCTTCATCGTGGCTAGAGGCATAACCAACCAAGGAATTGGGTTGCATTCCACGTTTTGAATAATCAACCAACCAACCAAAATCGCTCGTAGAGGAATATCCCATAGCTGCTTCTGTAGCGTTGTGTACGGCATTTCCCCAAGTCATCATTCCTCGTTTCGACAATTCTTGTTCTTCATCATTATCTGCAAAATGCTCCAAAATGGTGTAGGCACCAGGTGAAATCGATTGAATATGTTTATGATAATCGTCCAAAGTATTGATGCGGGCCGCATCGTATCTTCCCCACGCACTTACATCGGTACCATAATCCGTTTGAGTCAATCCTTTACTCAAGTCAAATCGAAATCCATCCACATGAAACTCTTTCAACCAATATTCTAAAGTACGCTTCGTATAATATTTCGTAGCAGAAGTACTGTGATTTAAATCGTATCCCACATTAAACGGATGTTTTGCGGTAATATTCGCATACGGACTATTACTTGATGGTCGGAAATTCACAGCATCCCAATACAACTGACAAATTGGGGCACTCGAAAACGCATGATTATAAACAACATCCATGATAACCGCAATTCCTTTTTGATGACAGGCATCTACCAACGATTTAAACGCGTTTCTCGAACCGTAATATTTATCTAATGCCATGTGCGAAGCGGGATTGTAGCCCCAACTGATATTCCCCTCGAACTCCGCTAAAGGCATAAATTCAATTGCATTAATACCCAAACGCTTTAAATAATCGAGCGTGTCTTGAATACTTTTAAATGTCTGCGCCTTTGTATAATCACGAATTAGCAATTCATAAATGACTAACTGTTCCTTTTTGGGACGGGTAAAATTCACTTTCGTCCAAGAATATGGAGTAGAACCGGGTTCCATCACAGTTACCCAACCCGTTGTTTTATTCTTGGGATAGGGCTTTAAATTTGGGTAGGTAGTACTTGGAATGTACGAATCGTCCCATTCATGCAACATTATGGGAGAAAATGGATCTGCAACACGTAAATCTCCGTTCACTAAGTATTGATAACCCACTTCTTTTCCCGGAATTAAACCGCTAATTTTCAACCAATATACTTGTTTAGCGGGATCATAATTCATAAAATAATCTACATCGGGCTGCCAATTGTTAAAATCTCCCAAAACATATACATAATTCTTGTAGGGTGCATATAAAACCAAATAAACCGTAGAATCATCTATATAATTAATTCCTTGTTCTAAGCCTGATGGTAGAGAGGATTGAACTACCGATGGATTTACGATAAAACTTACAGTATCACTTTTAGTTTCTGTGGATGCAACAGCTCTAACAACAATTTGATGGTTTCCTACACTCAGTCCTTTGAACTGTCCTTGAATACTATCTTTTGATGTTACACTTCTATATACGGATCCATCCAAAATAAGATCTATATCACTCGATTTACTGGTATATGCTGCTACACCAAATAGAGTGGAAGAGCTACCTATCGTAGTTCTGAGTTCTGGTTGAACAATTTTCACTAACAAACCTGAATTTGCGGAATACACATCATGAAATATATCTCCACCGTTAGATGCCCGTCCTACTTTATTTCCCGCCTGATCCCTAAAAACAAAAGCCATTCTCAATATGGATTCACCGTTTGCAAAAGCACCACCCAATGCATAAAAGGACTTCATGTGAATTCTCAACGACCACAAATCATTTCCCAATGAATTCATTTTCACTCTGCTGTCGTTGGTTCCCCAATTCCCCACTACATGACGCCAATCAACCGATGAACTGGACAATGTTGTAATCACACCAGTATGTGCAAATACCTGAGAAGCACCTACCAAAGCTGCATTTCCTAACTTTGCATTGTAAAAAATGGTTACTGAATCCGTTTCTTTGGGGAAAATTGGATCGGTATAGACTACCTGCGACATTACTTCAGTTACAGATAAAAAAATCCATAAAACCAAAAATTTAATTGTAGATATATGTCTTTTAACAATGGGAATCGATTGATTTATTTTCATATTTTTTATTGAAATTATTTCTAATTAGTGGGGGTACCTACTTGGTTTTGATTTTGAATCGCATAAAATTCTTTTGGACTTTAATCGAATACTTTTACTAAAACGAGTTGGCTTTCAATTACTAAACTAAGCTAAAACAAGTGTCAACTTGACGCAAAGTAACACAATTTATCTATTCTTGAGGAGAATACGCGCAAAATCCTTGAATAAATGACAATTAAATAACCTATCAATTGGTTTTAACTTCCAATAAATAACTGAGCTCTGTAATACCTTCAACAAAATTTATAAACTCTGATACTTGTACATTTTTGTTCTTAATGAACAATTGAAGTTTCATCATATCTTGTTTACATAATTGAGAATGATACAATTCTGTATGAGATTTTACCGATTTAAGTATAGGGATTACATCATCAAGAGTCAATCCATCTATCTTCTCCATATCTCTAAAAACGGTTACACTATTTTTACCCCAAAATTCCACCATAATTGGAGCATGAAAACAAGTAAGTGGAGTAATATAAAATTCGGGTAAAAACACATCAAAACCAAAATCTTGATGATCATCGCTCAAAACCTTTTTAGGCAGAAAAGTGTCATTCCGATTCACCTGTACATTTTTTATTTGATGAATCCCTACCCAATAATTGAGCACCGTATTCAAATCTAACTCATGATCATTTTCATCGGAAAGTAATAATATATTCCTCAAAGTATCTTTTCCCATCCAATCAAATTTGATCAATACCCTCAAATGATTCGTCGTTTTTGGGGATGTTTCTATCGCAATTTCATTCTTTGATTTTGAGGAATTTATCACAGCAATTTCATCTTCTTTTCGGGGGATTGCATTCGTTTTGGGGTACGCATTCGTCGCCATTTCACTTTCCGTCTTTTGGGATGTATTTACTCCGATTTCACTACTAATTTTGAACATAGAATCCTTAGAGGTTGCTGAATCTGCAGTATGATTACTTTCAATTGAACCAGTTCCTCTAATCAATAAATCGGAGCTATTTGAAACGTGAGAAATTTTTATCGCATAAAACGGCTCATCATTACCTCCTAAAAAACGTTCAAAACGCGAGTTCGGCACCCATCCTGTTTCAAATTGCAATTGAAATCGAGAGCGAATTTTCCATGGAATAAACTCCAAATTACCTATTGTATCTTTAAACTTCCAGGAATCCGAATACGCCTTTGCGAAAACAGAATCCCAATAAAAAGAACTTTTTTGTTGTATAGTATCTCTCCGAGAAAATTGAGGTCGAGGATTAGCACTCGTATCTTTAATCATCAAACCATTGTTTTGAAAACTAAATAGATTAGCTGTATGGCTGGTTTCCGTAAAGTTAACTGAGGCATTCAAGCTAGCAGATAAGGTAGATCCCCAAAAAATCAAACACCCCCAGTACGGTGTAAATTTACCAAAATCTACTTTCATTATTAAGTTGAATTACTTGAAATCTCTTCAAGAATTTTACAAATTCTGAGGAAATTATTTTACAATTTTCGCTGAATGCAAAATATTTCTATTTATGCCAATGAATTTCACCACCATACTATCGTTGTTCACATCTACTTTGGCAAATCCAGCAATTTTTTCTGCATATTGAGTTCTGGAAGTACGATTCACGATGTCTCTAACTTCTGAACCAGCTCCAGAAACAAAATAATTGACTCCATTTTCGGCATGGTGCTGTAAATCGTGATCATGTCCCGCAAAATAGGCATCTACCTTATACTTTTCGAGTAAAGGTTTTAGCTTTTTGATCAATTCCGGATTATCACCATGCATACCTGCAGAATACACGGGGTGATGACCGATTACTACTTTCCACTTTTCCTTTGATTTAGCTAGAGTGCGTTCAATCCAACGCCATTGTTTAGAAACATTTTGTTTACCTAAATCTGAATATCCTTTTTTATGAGCTTGATACTTCTCTATGAAGGGATTAGAATCAATAAAAACAAAACGAACATTGTCTTTAGCAAATGTATAATACCTACTTGGCATCCTCCATCTACGGCTCACTTTACTGTAATCTAACTGAGCTTGTGGATTTCCATAATAATCATGATTCCCCAAAACACCATACCATTCGCATTGCAAAGAATGTTGCTTATAAATATCTTCGAAAGCATACTTCCAAAGTGGATCGTTTACACTCTGAACTCCGTTAGGATAAAAAGCATCACCCGTATTAATCACAAATGCCGTTTTTTGTTTTTTGGCCATTTCTGCCATAGATTCAGCTACCGGTATTTGAAAATATTCACCATTTCTTCCCCAATCGCCAATAACAAAAAAAGTAAACTTAGATGGAGTTCCAGCAGAAATCAGAGTCAAACCCAAGGCCAATAGAGGCATTGCCCATATTTTAAACTTTCCTTTCATAATTAAAAGTTTAAAAATACAACCAATTAGTTAAAATTTCTTACCAGTGTGTTTCGAAGTTTTAAAAATAAAATCCACTCCTTTCATGGATTTGGCTTGTTTGAACCAATTCCAATATGAATTACGATGTAAATTTAATTCCACTTCGCCTAAATAATAAGCGGGTAATCCAGGTTGAGCATGATGGGCTTCATGCATATTAAAATTAAAGAGAAACCACTTTTCAAAAAATTTACTTACATAAAAGCTTCGAGTGTATTTCACTTGATCTCTAAAGGAAATGGGACGGACATTTTGACCATCTGAAATAGGAATTTCAACGTGTGTATGCTGGGTTAAAATGATTAGTTCTTTCCAAATCAAACTGAGAAAAAATCCCCAAAGTATCACAGCATATTTCGAAAAATCCACCATAGAAAACAGCAGAAAATACCCAAAAACAAACAGTAACATTTCCCATTGAATTGCTTTTAATATTTGAACCCGAACAAATCGTTTGATTTTAAACACATTCCAATAATTACTCAACAAATAAACCAAATAAAATATGGGAATGAACATCCACCAACAAACATTTACCACCCCTTGAAGAATAACTATTTTCGGCGGACCCACAGTGCGTTCAGTTGTCGGATCTTTATCCCGCCAACCTGTCCAGCGGTGATGCAAATTATGCATGTGCATCCAAGATAAAAAAGGTATAAAACTCAAAAACCCGAAAATATATCCCCCGAAAAAATTCAAGCGTTTACCTTTAAAAAAATTTAAATGTCCGCATTCATGAAGTAATATAAACATCTGAGTAAAGAAAAAAGACCAACACAATACTGACAACCAAGGGTGTTTCACAGCCAAAGCAACTGAAACAAAAACAACTGGAGTAAATAACAATTTTAATGCTTCTACATTATTGGGTGAATTTAGTTTTTCCTTATCCATCGTTTGAATTGTATTTGAATTCATAACATTTTAATTTGAAATAGCATTCTGAATATTAAATTCTTTGACATACATGGATTGCATTTCACTTACATGTTGATCTAGATCATTTAAATTCCACTGTTTTGTATCGATTATACCTATACAACTAACATTAACAATACCGCGTTTGAAAGGACGAAAATTGCTGAATGGATTGGACTCTTCGGGTGTATGAATAAACAGCGCAACAATGGGCATTCCACAATTGCATGCCATGTGGTAAACTCCGCGATTAAATTCAGCAATACCATGAAAATGCGGTCTTGCACCTTCCGACGAACCAGCAACACTTACCCGTTTTCTTAAAATGCGTTGTTCAATTTTTTTAAAGTAATTTAGTCTTCTCTGTCGATTCGATTTTGTTGGAATATACCATACACCGGTAGCCCAAGACGTGAAAAACAAAGGCAAATACAAGTACATTTTCTCACTCAACAGAAAATGAGTACGAGTGAAACCTAAACTCATTAAAACCATTCCATCTAAAAATGAATTATGATTGAATGTAATAAATGTCGGCTCAGTAAAGGAATTAAATTTAAGATTATTCACTACTCTTATCCTTAAGACCCACAGTATCAGTTTGCAATAAGCTGGCACCCAGAATCTGCGATTAAAATCCACCAGTAAACCAAACGATATCAACCAAATCAAGAAAGCAACAAATCCACCCAGAGTGAGAATTACAAACCCCAGTGCAAAACGGAAAACATTCAAAAACCGTTCTATTTTCGAAACCTTCTTTTGCGTATTTGACATTTTTAACTCCATTTTTATTATATACTGAAATCCTTTATTCGCAATTTAGTTCACGCTACAATCACAAATTAGTTTGATCTATTCAGTACTTAGCTTTTTACGGCATACTACAGTTTGCATGGAAAGATTGAGATACTTCTGCAACCAGATTACAGGGAGCCAAAAAAGTTGAGTAAAGAAGTAAGGAATTACTATTCTATCTAGATTCAAGCCTTTTCCAATAAATCGAAAGTAAAAACCAGTGAAAATATAAAAGAACGGAGGAAATGCGCCATATGGCAAATACGATTCCACCACAAAACCATGTTTCTCCAACATAGCCATAAACGAGCTTTTATCATATAGGGCGGTATGTTGAGGGCTTTGTACACCCGGCCATTTATTACCAAACCAGCGGAAAGTTACCGAGTCAAGTCGAGGCACTTCAATTACTAATTTACCCTCTTTTTTCAGAACTCTGTGAGCTGTTTCTAAAGTTTTATTGGGATCATAATCATGTTCAAAAAAGTGCCACATAGTAATCAAATCATAATCTTCTTCCGCTAGATTCTGCTCATAAAACAGTCCCTCTTTGAAATCAATTTGATCAAAACCAGGGTAATGAGAGCCATCTTTGAAGTCCACACCTACAATTTTACATTGTGTTTTTTTCTTCATATGCAACAAAAAAGTACCCACAGCACAACCTACATCCAACAGTTTTTTTGAAGCATCCAACTTTATAAACTTTCTGACCAACTTTTCTTTATCTCGATCATGCTTGTTCATGGTCCACTCATACACAGGGGTCAATATTCCAAAATCCGTTTTTTTGCGATGGGCTATATATTCTTGATCATAAAATTCCTTTATTGAATCCAAATTCAACCGTGGATTTTGATAAACCAAATTACATGCTTCACATTGAACATATAAAAAAGCACCGTCTTTGCCTGTAAGATCTTCCTCCCCGATTAAATATTCTTTACAATCTGCAGACCCACACAAATAGCAGGATACTTCTTCAAACTTATAATGCAGCGGATTACCTAATTCTTTAATCCGAATCATGGGATTGAATTTCGCTGTTTTCATTTCTTGATTTTTCTTATTTGCCTTACTATTTTTCATTTCAAGTTCATTAAATTTTTATAAGTATGTGTCTAAATATTTTATGTTTTCTAGAATCATCATCCGTGTGCTCATTTTATTTGGAAACCAACAATTACCATTACTATACAAATCAGAACCAGAACACCGTAACCCATAAATTTCAAGTATTTCTGTTTTTGAAAAGGCAAATAGTTGTAATTCGATACCCTTTCCATGAACAAAAAACCCATAAATATTAAAATAGCGGAGGCTATTCTGTATTGAACCAAGATTAAATTATCGGATATTTCCTTCCTTACAACGTAATTTTCAAAAAAAACCAAATATATAGCTGGATACTTCAATAATGGCAAAATCTCCTTCCATATCCACTTGTTTAATAGCATTTTATACGCAATCCAGTTAATACATAATAGCAGGAAATAAGCACCACCAATCTGAAAATTCAACCAGGAAATTAAAAAAATCAAAACTGCTGAATAAATAAACCAGAAAATCCATAAGGATTTTCGAACTTCTGGTATCGTATAATCTCGATTTGGTTTATTCAAATCGTTGTGATATTGCATCAAGTCGTCGAACAATCTCAATTGAAACAATACCAGCAAAACGATAGATACCGAAAATATTATAATGTTCCACGATATCCACGGCAACAAAAAAGCACCAAACCAACACGCTAAAATAACGAATAGTATCAAAGGAACTCGCTGACAAATGTAGGTAAACAGAGATCTTAGAATGGTAATTTTCATGGACAATTTTTATTAACTAACGACCTGAATTCTACCCAAATCTGCATTCAACTCCACCCAGTCATTATCTTTCAATAATTCAGTAGCACGACTAACACCCACAACCGCTGGTATCCCAAATTCTCTTGAAACTATAGCTCCATGCGACAACATACCACCGCGTTCAACGATCAAACCACTGATTAACGGAAAAACAACAATCCATCCTGGATCCGTTTGACGTGTTACGAGTATATCACCTGGTTGTATTTTATCAACTTCTGAAACCGATTCCAAAACCACGATTCTACCCTGAAGTTTGCCTCCACATGCACACAATCCTGTTAAAACATTTTCTTGATCATCCGTAGAAATACCGTTGTGATTATCTGACATTCGAACATCCTCGGGTTCGGAATGTAAACCTAACTCAGTGTAAAAATCATCTGGATAGATTTTTGTTGACTCTTTATTCCAACTTGCTCTACGTTGTGCAACTAAATCTTGGGTAAATTGAGGCACTAAGTACGAAGAATCAATTATTTCAATCAACTCGAAATACGTCAAAAACAGCACATCCTCCGGGTTCAATAGGATTTTTTGTCGATGCAAAGTTCTCCCTAAATTCAACAAACTCACTTTAAAATAATGGTACAATTCTGCTTGCTTAAGTCGGGCTCTCTCACGACAGGCTATTCCTTTTTGAGCATTTGACAATACAAACTTCATCAGAATTTTGGCTGCTGACGCTTTCAGAAAGTTCCAACCGTAATATTGGTTTATTCTGTTTATAACACGTTTCAACTCAATTTGAGATTCGCGGTATTTTTCTTCTATGAGTCTCTGGGGATGGACATTCGCAGTACGTTCATATTGCTGCAATAATTCAATAAAACGCACGGGTTCATCCAAATAATTTACGGTGGTAAGCATGAGTTCTCCTGAACATCGAAAACCCCATTTATTCAAATATTCTTGAATCAATTTAAACCATTTGGGTTGTTCTTGACATATTTCTCCCCATGTAATATCGGCCTTTTGAGTCCTAAATTTCTGAATCCAAGCCTCATCACCGCGAATGCTTAAAATAATTTGATGCATATCAATTACCGGCTGAGAACTAATTAAATTAGGAATGGCCTGAATGAGCTTATTTTGAACTGCTACTCCTTGCTCTGCAAAAAACTTAGAACACAACTTTCCCAAAAGACCATGAAAAACCATTGCATTAAAATCTGCTAACGAGGCTTTGAACCACCGGTGCATGCGTATCTCTATAAATCCATGAAATAGTTCTCTAAAATCTGAATATGAAATCGCTGAATTTGCTTGTTTTTGATATTGATTAACAAAATATTCAAATTCCAAAACCTCTTTCTCCAGTTTCCAATTGTATTTGAAAAACTCTCGAACAAACCCCAATTTTTCCTTCCATATACCGGATCGCTTGGGTGCTTTATTCCCATCTTGATAACCCACAAAATGATCAAATGAACCAATGAGCAAATCAGAAAATGCAGCAGAACTCAATATTTCATGAATTGAACTCATATTGTAATACATCCTACAGCCAAAGGTTCCAATAACGTTGGAATAATTCACCTCTAATTCACGAATCTTTTCAACTGGTACTTGAAATAATAGGGAAAGATTTTTGAAATAATGATAATACGACTGTCGAGCAATAGAATACAATAGTGGCGACATGGGGTCGGGATAATTTTCATTCACGTTGGTGTTTGACCAATAAACCGTCCTCCGTTTGGATGGAGTTGTTATTGCCCTAGTCTGTAGCAAAAAAAATTCATTATCCTTAATGGCAAATTCTATATCTACTGCATGTTTATAAATCTGTTCAATCCTAATAACGTTTTCAAATCCTTTAAACATTCCTTGGATCGGAATTTCTTCCATAGTAGTAGTGGGTGCAAAACTCGACTTTTGAATTTCAGTTTCCCAAAACCTGCAAAATTCATCGAAGCTCCAGTTTTCTTTTTTCGAGGGATGTTGAATTTGAATACTCCAAGGAGTAACTTCCCCAGAAACCAACTGCTCTCCATGTCCCTTTACCCATTCAATTAAGATTTGAGATTCCGACAAATGCGAACGTGAAAATATTACACCTGCAAAATCTGGCTTGACCAATTGCTGAATGATCACTGCCATTCCGTTTAATTCAGCACCCGAATTCTTCCTATAAATTTGTGACCGTTGGTTTCGATACGAATTCCAACATCTCAAAAGTGCATCCCAAACTCTTTGCTCAAATGTATCTGTATCTGTTTGTACAAAGGGATTAAACTCAGCATCCGATGAAGATGATACCTTACTACTGAAAATATAATGAGAATCAAAGTTGGATTCTGCAACCTGATATTTTGGATTTAAAACCAAAAAAGAGTCCAATTGCCCAGCAAAAGAATTATCAACTGAATCTTCACCCAGTGCTGAACTACGAACCATAACACCTTCCCAACCCAGATTCGCAACTAAATCAAAAATCTCCTGTTTAAATGACAGCCAATTACCATGCAATAATTTTTCAGTAAGATCTTCATGTGGCTCCCAGGAATTAATATCACAAAACTCATTAAAAACTTCCCCCGAAACAGCAAAACCCGGAGGAACAGGGAAGTTCAATGCCAGCATTTTCGACAATTGCGCAGCTTTCCCACCAAACTGCGATTCTTCTAATTGGCTATTTAATGGAAAAATGTATTTCACAATAAGGATTTAATTCGAAGTTTATATAACAACCACGCTAATGAGATATGAATGATTACGCTGATGGCAAATAATTCAAGTTGAAGATTTACTTCAAGTTGAAGTATCCATCCGTAGAACAATACCACACCAACAGCAGAATCTGATTTATCAATGAACATAAACAGCCAACGTTGTATAGTGGATTTAGCTAATTCCCCTGCACCAATTCCCAAGCGCCGCTTAACCCATGAATTTGGCAATTCAAATAATAGATACATAACGCCTAAGAATAGACCCAATATTCCGCATAATATTTGTTTTGAAGAAGTTGGATTCTGGTTAAAACTCACCTGTTGCAATCGTGTAAAATCGAGTTGAGATAGATCATTTTCTGGAATAATTATAGAAATGAGAACTGAAAACAGCCCATTCAAAAACACGATAATAAAAACTCCTCTCCATGTTTTATTCTTTCCAAAAGCGCTTTCCCAAATGGGTAAATTCATAAATGATAGTACATTCAGTTTCACTAAAACCATGTGAATTACATTGGAAAGAATCATTGGAAACAACATGAGTTTTATGTGTTCGTATAATGGCATATATCTTCAGTATTTTTTTAAATGTATCTATTTTCTCAATTGGGTTCTATTGAATTGTTTTACACCATCGAGCAACCAAAGTGCCGTTTGAAGTACGCGATTTGAAAATTCATATTTAACAACGATTCCAGCCACTTCATAAAAAACCAATCGCGTTGTAATCAACTCAATTAAAGCATATTCATAGGTTAAAAACCATTGTTTTCTAAATTCAAGAAATTCATCTGCTTCAAAATTTGACCATAATTCTTTAGAATCCTGAAAATGAAATTCCAAATATGTAATCCAATCTTCTGAATTCTTTTGCATATCTAAAGTAAAGGATAACAATTCTACGATATCTCTGTGTGGAAAATCGATTACAGAAAGTTCCCAATCATAAACAACTACATCTCCATTTAGCCTAACTCCAATATTTCGTGAATTAAAATCGTTGTGTATAACCGTTTTGGGAATCATAAAGAGTTGATTCGACAAGGATTCTAACTCTTTGGCGGCATCAATAAATTGTTCCAAACGAATTGAATTGGAAGTTTCTTCATTTTGTTGCAAAAGCAGTTGGATAATTTGATTGTATAACTGATTGTTTTCCCATGGTTTAAATTCTTTAAAAATCACAGAATTTTCAAGAGAATGATTTGGGAGTTTCTTTAATACTCGATGGGCCAAACCAATATCACTAATGGCCCATTGTATTGCATTTCGGTTCCAATGTTCAGGATGATTTTCACTATTAAAAATGAACATATCCTTTTCTTGAAGCATTTCTAAACACAAAATATGAATTTCACGCTCATCATTTCGATAACTACCATAGTAATTGGGAATAAACGGATAATTCTCAGAATGAAGAAATTCATAAACTTTTGCTTCTTTAATGTGAGAGTTTTTATATTCTAATGTTTCTCTATGTTGGGAAATTAAATCAGATAAAGTAGAATCGATCGAAGCGGAAATCAAATGCAACCCTTTAATCACCTCTGAATCCGTAGCCTTTGATTTCAACAAAGTACTTTCTTCCATTATCCCATTTAACATTTCTCCCTTGGATGCAGATAATCCAATTCTCTCATTCTTTTCACCTTCAAATTTTAATATCAATTCCTCAAATCCAATTAACTTTTTTGTAGCTCTTGCAGCAATATGAGTTAGAATTCCGTCTTCCGTTTTAGCAACGTCCTCCAAATAAATATCTACCAATTTTTCTTTTTGGGGATGTTTTAAAAAAGATAAAATAAAGGCTTTATTGACTTCGTTTCGTGTGAGCCATTCCACGGGCTTATTTCTCCCTAATTTTTCATGTGCTTTGGCAAATTCACCACTCACAATGGCTGCATATGTTGACAACTCTAATCCCAGAGCAAATCCTGCTATCATTGAAGCAAACCGCTGCGACTTACCGCTTCCTTTACAGCCCATTAACTCTAGCGCTTCTGTTTGTTTGGGAAGGTGCGTTCCACCCCCTACAGTTCCCACTACTAGATTGGGAAAGGTTATTTGAGCCAATAAACCTTCTTTATGCGGATGTAACTCCAAAAATGCTACACTTGACTCGTGTATACATGCTAAATCCTGTCCGGTTGCAACAAAAATAGATGCCACTGCATTTGCAGCATTTATGGAATAGCCCACCATTCCATTTTTTTCCGCCAGTTTTTTTGATGGACCAAAAACGTCAAGCATCTTACTTGATGTAGTACGAAGAATTTCTTTGATGTACTTTTCTTTTAGTACAACCGAGGCACATACATGAATTCCTCTACCATTTAATTGGTTGTATTTTGAAATCTTTTTATCCGAAGAACCATTTCCCTCCAAAATATAGTTAAGGCATTGAATACCATGTAATCGATGAAATTCATCAATAATAAACAACATAGCATGCCAAGTACATGTAGTGGTCATATTTTGACCTGATGCATCCCCAGTTTGATAAAAAAATACCGTATGGATTCGATTATCATCTTGAATAATATCGATCTTCTCAAGTAGTGCATGATTGGAATAACTTTCAGCTTTTTGCTTGATCTTGGTAAAGTAATTCTCAATAAATTCAATGAAAATTTTGGTTTCATACGGATTTTCAAATTCAAACATTGGAGCCCTTGACATTCGCTGCCACTTAACTTCACTTTGAAAACCTCCACTTAAACTAATAGCCCTTGCACCTCGATTCATCGAAGCCACCAATGCCCCTTCCAAGGTTCCAATTGGTGCAAATACTTTTTCATTGTTCCAAACCAATGGACCCACTACTCCAACAGGCACTTCAACCGATCCAATATACGATTCTATGTTTTTCTGTATATCCGTTAATTTAAGAGTTGTGTTTTCAAGAAAATCAAACGAAAATCCCAACTTTTTCAAGTACTCTCTTCTCAATTGTGTTCCCGTATGGGTAACTAATCCCCTACCTGGAATTATTTTCACTTCGTTTGCATTTTGTTGAATTTCGGTCGATTCCATATGTAATTCTGATTTGAATGATGTTGAATAGTATTTATCTTGTTAGATTAATACCAAATCACTGCAAATCACCTCAAAATTATAGTTTAGCAATTACGGCTTTTCCGTAAACTATTTTTCATTTTTACGGAAAAATCCCAAAATTCAAATACTTATTGTTTAAATCACAAGAAATTCAATTTGTTGTTTTTGTATAATATAAAATCTCAGAAATCTATAATATTTAGCAAAATCGTGTCATTTCGTATAATAAATTGTAACATTCCTCAATTCCATTTTGAGAGCCAACTTGAATGTATATAACTTTGCTTCACTTTAACTTATAGCTTCACACTACACATCAGTTGAAACAATACTATATTTTGGTTGTTCTAACAATAAAGTGTAGTTCAAGCTTGAACTTTAATAACTTGAGTATGCCTTATCGGACTTTTCAACATCCAATTTATAAAACTTCTAGTCGCTGGACTAAATTTTTGTACTTAGCATTATTTATAGCGTTAGTTATCGTTTGGGTATATTTAGTATTTTACAACTTATGTGCTCAATGGCCTCAAGACAATCCGGTTACTTTTCGGATTATCCAACTGATTACTATTTTTGCTTCAATGACGGCCTTATTTATCTTTCTGGCCATTTATACAAACGAACAAGACGAAATCAGATACAAGCGATTGCTCGAAGAGAACCAATTGCAATTTCATAAAAACAAAAAAACCACCTAATTAGGTGGTTTTTTTGTTTAACGATGTACTATTTTAAGTTTATTGTGATTTACATTACAAGCCATTGGCAATTTTACGAATCTTTAAGTCTAAAAATTCCTGTGTATACGATTCCAATAATTTAGTTTCCTTGCGCGATAAATCAATTTTCTTCAAAATGGAGATGATTCCTTCTGCTTCATCAACACGACGCAAAGCAAAGTATCCCTCTAACAAATTGAAACAAACCGAAACGGTAACTTTCTCATCAATTCTCGCCTTTTTATTCGCAATGTCCGATTCTTCCATAGCCTTCTTCCAAATTGAAACGGCTTCATTTAATTTAGAAGTTGCTTCAGCATCTGATTTATTCATTAACGCATAACCCGTTTTTGCCAAATCAAAAGCATTCAACAAATCATCGTATTCTCCTTTTTTAGATTTCACATATTCCAATACAGCACTGCGATTACTTACTTCAAAACCAATACGATCATTTACTAAATGATTGATGTATTCCAAATTCTGCTTCAACATTTGAGATTCCATATTCTTAACTAATACAGTTACGTCCATAGATGGCGAATTTTTAGAATCATCTGACTTATATTTTGTAAACTCCATCAATTTGGCAGGAGCTTCAAAATATATTTCTTGGGAGTTATTTCTTAACACTTTTACAGTCATAGGTTGACGGTATTCAAACTCCAAATGATAATAGGTTACGTTGTAAGAATTTGACTTACCATTCGATACGCTCGTTTCTTTTCTGGTTTCTGAAACCATTCTTGGACTGGAATATTCGAAGGGCTTCATTTCCACAATGTACTGAATTTCCCCAGCCGCGGAACGATCAAATCCATCAATTTTCAAATAAGTTGATGCTAAAGTACTGGCATCATAAACAGTAAATAACTTAGGCTCAGCCACATATCTTTTTGAAGGTACCGGAACATATTGTTTTACTGGCTTTGAATTCTCATTCAACAATTGGCGTTCAACAATCTTAGTAGCTGTTGACTTAGCATTATATGCTTCCATATCCTTTGCATATTGTTCATCTGCCGCTTTCACGCGCTTATCGTACTCGGCTAATTCGCGTTGATAATCATTCTCAGCCTGAATTTTCTCAGCTTCAAAATTGGCTAACAATCGCGCATTCTCCGCATCAGCAGTCGATACCAATACCGCAGTATAATTGGCAGGTTTTGGGGATACAGGATTACTAGGCAATTTCACGTACTGATACTGCACTTTTTCATCCTTGATGTTTTGTCCGCTTAGACTTACAAAAACAGCTAGCGAAAATAATAGGGATAGTTTTTTCATGATAGTGATTTCAAAAATAACCTTAG
>CAYPYX010000008.1:74181-75269 GCA_964415065.1 uncultured Rhizobium sp. | reverse complement strand
CAAGTTGGGAATTTGCGCCTTAAGCGTTATTTTCGCGCTAGATTTTAGCCCATGAGCATTTTAGTAAATAAAGATTCGAGAGTTGTTGTACAAGGTTTTACCGGAAATGAAGGTACATTCCACGCAACACAAATGATTGAATACGGCACCAACGTAATTGGTGGTGTAACTCCAGGAAAAGGTGGTAGCGTTCATTTAGATCGTCCCGTTTTCAACACCGTTGCTGCTGCTGTAAAAGAAGCTGGTGCTAATGTAAGTATCATCTTCGTACCTCCCGCGTTTGCCGCTGATGCCATTATGGAAGCTGCCGATGCTGGTATTGAAGTGATCGTTTGTATCACCGAAGGTATCCCCACCAAAGATATGGTGATGGTAAAAGAATACATTGCAGGTAAAAATTGTCGTTTAATCGGTCCTAACTGTCCTGGAATCATTACTCCAGGTGAAGCTAAAATTGGTATCATGCCTGGCTTTATCTTCAAAAAAGGGAATATCGGTGTTGTTTCTAAGTCAGGAACCTTGACCTATGAAGCAGTTGACCAATTAACCAAATTAGGATTAGGTCAATCTACAGCTATCGGAATTGGTGGTGACCCAATTATCGGAACAACAACCAAAGAAGCGGTAGAAATGTTTATGAATGATCCTGAAACTGCTGGTATTGTTATGATCGGTGAAATCGGTGGTGGCATGGAAGCTGAAGCAGCTCGTTGGATTCAAGAACATGGAACAAAACCTGTAGTTGGATTTATCGCTGGACAAACAGCTCCTCCAGGCCGTAGAATGGGTCACGCAGGTGCAATTGTTGGTGGAAAAGACGACACTGCAGAAGCGAAAATGGCTATCATGCGTGAATGTGGAATTCACGTAGTTGAAAGTCCAGCAGAAATCGGACAAAGAATGTTCGATGTGTTGAATGGTAAAATGTAATTAGTTCCATTGATTAGTGTTGTGAAGCAGATTCATGTAAATCACACACACCGAAACTAGTTACACTTGGATATTTAATTGTATCCCCAATAAACAGAAAAGGCGAAACCTAGGTTTCGCCTTTTCTGTTTATTGCTAAATAGATCTCTTTTCTGTTA
>CAYPYX010000008.1:28872-74081 GCA_964415065.1 uncultured Rhizobium sp. | reverse complement strand
CGAAACCTAGGTTTCGCCTTTTCTGTTTATTGCTAAATAGATCTCTTTTCTGTTATTGTTATTGCCAAAAAGACTCGTTTCTGTTACTGCCAGATAGACTCTTTTCTGTTACTGCCAAAAAAAGCTCTAACGAATAAATACAGAATTTATTTATTCTTAACTCCAGGTTTTGGTTTTGCTACCGGATTGGTTTTTCTCAAATCTACCGACGCTACACCCGGATGAGCTGATGCATTCCAAGCGAAAAAACTATCGTCTAATTTTGAATTAGGAATTACCTTTGTGACAGCAATGATTACTTCGGTTCCGTTTTTATAATACTGAGTAACCTTTTTTATCTTGTAGCTACCCTGTTCAATTTCTGCTTTGATGTATGAGTATTTTTCCTTTTTCTTGGGAACTAATTTCAAAACATCATGCATAGCCTTTCCATCATCAGATGCTACCGGACCTTCATAATTGGCTTTAAATCCTTTAGAATAAAATGTAAACAACTCACTGGGTTCCATATTATTCGTGCGCTTCTTAACATCTTCAATAGTCACTTCAGCATCGTCGGGACTGTAAGCCCAAATAGTTACACCATTGCAAAAAATTTCCTGATCCGCATACGCTAATTTGAACGACTGTCCTTTGGTCCATAACTTACCAGTACTACTAACAGGCTTTCGTTTAGCTGCTTTGGTGGTTAGGGTAAAATCGGCTGTAATTGTCGAATAGGATTTATACAAACGACTCACGTTTTGCAAGATGGTTTTAGATTTAGCATCTTGCTGCGCCTGTAAAGTCATCCCCCAAAAAGAAGAAACTATGACCAAAATCCAGGTCGCAATTGCATTCAATTTTTTCATATTTCTAATTTTACAAATTTACGTTAAAATCGGCAAGCGCGGTAAACACTCATCGAATTGTTCAGATTAGCCATTCAAGTTGTTCAAAAACTGTTCCAAAGCGTACTCATCGGGCAATAAAACTTGACGAGGTTTGCTTCCCACATTAGGTCCAACGATTCCTGCATCTTCGAGTTGGTCCATCAAACGACCGGCACGGTTATAACCCAATTTTAGTTTCCGTTGAATCATGCTTGTACTACCCACTTGATTCTGAACAATGATACGTGCGGCATCCTCAAACATTGGATCGCGGTCGCTGGCATCAAAATCACCTCCCCCGCTGCTCACAGTTTCGTCTTGAACTTCAGGAAGCATGTAAGCAGTAGGATAAGCTCTTTGCTCACCAATAAAGTCTACAATTTTCTCCACTTCAGGAGTATCAACGAAAGGACATTGAAGTCGAATCATTTCATTTCCTCCATTGTAGAGCATATCACCTTTACCAATTAATTGATCGGCGCCATTGGCATCCAAAATCGTTCTGGAGTCAATTTTCGAAGTAACTCGAAATGCTATACGAGCAGGGAAATTGGCTTTAATCATACCGGTAATTACGTTTACTGAAGGACGTTGAGTAGCCAAAATCAGGTGAATTCCAATAGCTCGAGCCAACTGTGCCAATCGGGCAATAGGTATTTCTATTTCTTTACCTGCTGTCATCATCAAATCCGCAACCTCGTCGATTACAACCACAATATAGGGCATGAAACGATGTCCGTTTTGGGGATTTAACTTACGATCTAAGAACTTAGCATTGTACTCTACAATATTGCGCACAAAAGCATCTTGCAACAATTTGTAACGATCATCCATTTCCACACAAAGTGAATTCAACGTATGGATTACTTTTTGATTATCGGTAATGATGGCATCTCCGTCGCCGGGTAATTTAGCCAAGAAATGGCGTTCAATTTTATTGTACAAGGTAAGTTCTACCTTTTTGGGATCCACCAATACGAACTTGATGTAGGCTGGATGTTTTTTATACAACAAAGAAACCAAAATGGCATTCAATCCAACGGATTTACCTTGACCAGTAGCCCCTGCCATTAACAAGTGGGGCATTTTAGCCAAATCGGCAATAAATATCTCATTGGAGATGGTTTTACCCAAGGCCACGGGCAATTGGAAGTCGCATTCTTGAAACTTTTTACTAGCCAGAATTCCTTTCATGGGAACCATTTCGGGATTGCGATTTGGCACTTCGATTCCGATGGTTCCTTTTCCCGGGATGGGTGCAATAATACGAATACCCAATGCGGCCAAACTCAACGCGATATCATCTTCCAAATTCTTGATTTTGGAAATCTTCACGCCCGGAGCTGGTACTATTTCATAAAGAGTTACAGTTGGCCCCACAGAAGCCTTGATCGTAGAAATGCCTATTTTGTAATTCAACAGCGTTTCTTCAATCAATTTTTTACTTTTGCCAATTTCATCCAGGTCTACATCTTGCTTTTTATTTCCGTAATCGGTCAGTAGATCAAGAGTTGGAAAGCGATAATTACTCAAATTGGCTTTGGGATCGTATTCAGAATCGATGCTTCCATAATGTGGTTTTATCCGAGATTCTGCGTTTTGGATTCCCGATTCTTCATCGCTTTGGGGGATATTTACTTCAAATCCCAAATTCGGCTCGGATGTATTTGCGCGTAAGGAAGTGGAATTGTCGTTGCCCAATGGGTCATTTTGAGTTAACGGATTTTGAGTAGTTGGATTTCCAAGCGTGGGATTTTGTGTTGGAGTGTTTTTAGAACGGGTATCTAAAGGATCTTGGATATTTGAATGAATGGAACTTGTATTTTCAGTTGCATCTTCATGCGAAAATCGAAAAACAGGTACGTCGTCCAAGGCTTCTTGAATTTCTTGATGGTATGCATTCTCATCAAGGGGCAAATCATCTTCATCCTCGGTGAATACAAATACATCTGGCGCCACTTCATGTGTAGTATCTGGTTCCAATTTCTTCAAGGTAATTCCGCCAAGATCAGTGGAATTGTTGGGTTCCAGTTCTAAATCCGAATCATCTTCCGATTCTAGATCATCTTCTTGTTCATCCAAACTATGAGCATGTAATCGCTCTTCATCTTCAATTATTTTGGGAACATGAATACTACCGGACTCAGAAATTGGTTCATCGTCAAACGGATTCAAATCATCCGGGTTTTGAGTTGAACGAATTCCAGAATTTTGTGAATTAAGAACATCTTTATCCAGATCTTCCTCCGAGATATCGGGAGTATTTTCATTTTTTGGGGGGATGATGGGGCTGCGGGGCTTGATTTTCAATCGTGCAAATGGATTGGCATTGTGAAACACAAACGAATAAACCACTGCGAATACTAGGAGCACCAAAACTGCACCAATAACCCCTAAGCTATTTTGAATTTGTTGGATTCCAAAATATCCAAATGTTCCGCCTAATAGCGGAAACCACCATTGAAAAACAAATCCCAAAAACAAGGATACCCAAACGGCGAACAATAATGTGTGAATTAGAATCCGCAACAAGGAAAACGGACGGTAATCAAATAGCAGGTACATTCCACTCAGTGCTATGTAAGGCAAAAGTAAAAATGCACCCAATCCAAAACCATTGTGAACAAAAAAATACCCCAGTTTGGCACCTAAATAGCCCATTGCATTCTCAGCGTGACCGTTATTCTCTTTAAAAAGTTCCCAATCGCCATCGGCCAAGAAGCTTTGATCGTACTTCCAGGAAAAGAAAAAAGAAACAAAACTGATGAATAAAATCACCGAAAATACCAAAATCAAAAAGCCCAATACCTTGCGAGTGGTATCGTTTTTCAAAGAAGCAGCTTCCAAAATTTCACCACTGGAAATTTGGTCATTTTTTTCGGCGGCTTTTTCCTTTAAAAAATCGGTGCTCGAAGAATTAGATTTAGATTTTGATTTGCGTTCAGAAACCATAGGTTCTTACGAAAATACGTTCAAAATCCGTGAAAAATAGTTGGATTTATGCACGAAAAACAGGGTGTTCAGAATTGAGTGCAGTAGACAATTCTGAATCCATTTTCCTCGCATCAAACGAACTTACCGTATAGGTTTTACCTTCAATAGCAAGTTGGGTATTTTCAAATTCCGCCATAACTTCGGCATGCAGTTCCGAAAGATCAGAATAACGTGCACTGTAATGACCTACCATTAATTCTCCTACATTTGCTAGGCGGGCAATTGTACCTGCTTGTTTAGCGGTAGAATGAAATGTTTCGATAGCTCTTTCAATGCGATCATGCAAAAATGTGGCCTCGTGATATAAAAAATCAACCTGTTGAATAAACGGGATTATTCGTTCATCAAAGATAGTATCAGAAATGTAGGCAAAGCTACGATTTTTATATCCAGCGGTAGTCAACACTTCATTAGGAACCACCGTGCCATCCCCTGAAATAAAATCTTCCCCCATTTTCAAACGCTCGTAGAATGTTATCGGGATATTCATGGATTCACACTGGTCTACGTCTATACGTCTTTCGGGCCCTTGCTCCTTTAATATATAACCCCTACAGGGAATTCTGTGTTGCAATTCAACCGTATGAATCTCATAATCTGGATGTTTAATCAACAATCCCTCGGGCGATTGATCGCTAGCAATAAAGGTTAAATCGAATGGTAGTTTAGAATTACCTTCTACCAAGATTTGATCCATAATTGGCTTTAAAGCGGCAGGACCCACAACGGTCAAAGGCTCGGTTCGGTTAAACAAGGCCATTGAAGTGATTACACCGGGCAATCCAAAATAGTGATCCCCATGCAAATGAGTAATCAAAATATAACGGATTTTCTGAAGCTTTAAATTGTACCGAATTATTTGATTTTGTGTACCTTCACCACAATCAAAAAGAAAATAATGCTTATCCAAACGAACGTATTGACCACTGGGGTTTCTGTCCCTCGTGGGAGTAGCAGAAGAAGTACCCAGTACCACAATTTCGAAAGGCTTTTGCATGATTTTTCAAAACTAGCAAAAACTATACCATTTAATATCAACCAATAAACGAACGAATGATATTTTTAACGAATGATTTTAGCTATTCGTCTGATTTGACCTGACTCCCCACCAATTCAACCAACTACTTCAGGTTAAAATCAATCAAACAACCCTTTTATTGGGTGTTATTTATCAAGAAGGCGACCTAACCCATTTGATTTAAAATCCACTAGATTCTTCCCCTAACCCAGCCCGTTTAGCCTTCCCCTAACCCAGTATGGAGTCAACAGCTGACTTCACTTCCTCTATTGATATTCGATCAATACAGCGATCGTTGGGACGTACACACGTAATTTGATCGCATGGATTGCAATCCAAAACAAAATGCAACACTTTGGATTTAGGATGGCTAGGATAAAACACATCAGGAACGCCTGGACCAAATAAACCAATCGCTGGGGTGTCGGTTAAATCCGCAATTTGGAGCGGACCACTTTCATTTCCAATGAAAATACTCGCTTTTTGAATTACTTCCAATAAAACCAATAAAGAATCTTCACTAATCCAAGCTTGAGTAAACGACTCTGTCGTGAGTTCTTCAACCAAAGATTTTTCATCATTTGAACCCAAAACCAGCGAGATGCAACCGTGGTTTTCAAATAAGTACTTTTGAATTTCTTTAAAATTATTGGTATTCCAGCGACGCAACAAGCTCCTTCCACCCGGATGAATCAAAGCGAACTTTATATTCGATTCCGTCCGTTGCTCTGTGAGCACCTTGGATTCATCGTTCGTTTGTATTGCCACGAATTTCTGTAAAGTTTCAGCCCGTTGCTCTGCGAGTTGCTTTGCTAGATTATTTGTTTTGAGTCCAACAAACTTCTGTAAAGCATCAAGTGCTTGTTTGAGTTGCGCTTTATTTGAATCAAAGCTTAATAACTGTTGCAATTCAGGGTTCAAAATAGGTGCAATGATCCTAGCATTCGTGATTCGTTCATGAGGTTGGTTGCCCCGTTGATAATACCTCACATATCCCCGAGTTAAAATCAATTGGCTTCCTGAAATCAGTGATCTAAACAACGAATAAAAGGTTCCCCTAAATTCAACCCAAATATCCGACTTAACCCGAGATAAATCCGACAAATCGGTATGGATCTCGTCGATAGATGATTCTGCAATCAGGAGTGACTTTACAAAGGGTTTACAAAAAACCGTGATGTGAGAGTTTGGATATTCCGCTTTTAGCAACCGAAATGCATGAACACAGGTAACCATATCGCCGATTTCATCCCATTTCACACACACCAATCTCAACTGCTTATCGCGCTGAATTCCCTTCCCCCGAAACCATAAAGAATAGCATGACACCAACAGGTGAACTAAATAGAGCCATTTTTCTTGGTTTGGAAACTTCATCTTAAACACACTAACTCCGAGCTGTTAATTCATACAATACTGGCTGCGATGGAACTGCATCTGAATGAATTTTTGGCACTTGAATGTTCAGCAAATATTGTCCATCTTGAATTTCATCTGACACAAAAATCAACTCCGTTATGGTAGCATTTTTTCTGGGATTTTGAGGATAATTCCACCAAACCCGATGTGCGGCTAAGGCTCCAGCATCTTCTTCGGGATCCACTGAAGGAAAATCCGTTAATAGATGTTTATACCCTTGGTCTACCAAGATTTGCATGGCGGCGGTAGTAAAATATGGGGGATTATTTCCCGACCAAATTTGAGACTTTTTTGAAATGCTATTAGGCAAGGTTCTAATAACAATTGCTTCCGTTTTTATCCAATTTATTTGGCTTAATGTTGATTCATGTATTACCCAATCACCATTTACTTGAATCAAATCCACGGTGATTACTTGAGCCGTAAAATGAAACTCAGTAAGAACATCGGGCAGATGAATGCGTTCCGGAGTAATATGTCCTATACATTCAGTATGTGTTCCATTTCCATGAGCACAATAGGTTACAACTTCGCAATTAGCACTTCCCCCTTGGGAAACGCTTCCCACAAAATCGCCTACGCGTATGGGTTCAATTACCGCTGGATTTATAAAAAATGCATTGGGATTTTCCGCAAGGGGGCCAAATCCCAAACTCAGAGATAGCGGTTCATTCAGATTCGCTTGATAATTAATACCCTCAATAGATAGAATGGTTTTCATGGAACACAAATTCAGTCGCAATTTAACTCAATAAACATTCAAAATACTATTAAACTCCTGAAAACAAGCTTGATCATTTTGGTAAAATCCACCAATCCCATGAAAACAACAATCCTAACACACCATTAAACCAAAGAAATTGCATCCTCCAGTAATTGCAAATACTCATCATGGGTTATTTCATAGGCTCCGAATTGAGCAATATGCGGATTTAAATATTGAGTATCTAACAATTGGAACTTTTGTTCGCGTAAAAACTCAACAAGAAAAACCAAGCAAATTTTGCTTGCATCGGTCATTTCATGAAACATACTTTCTCCAAAAAACGCTTTTCTGATGCTAACTCCATACAGCCCTCCCACCAACTTTCCGTCATAATATGCCTCAAAACTGTGAGCAAATCCTTCACGATGCAATTCAATATAGGCATCTATGATTTCGGGGGATATCCAGGTGTCATCGGAACGCAGTTCAGCACATTTGTGAATGACCTGCTCAAAATTCCGATTGATGTACAAATCGAATTTATTGCTTTTGTATAAACGCATTAGGTTTTTGGGGACGCGAAATCGGTTGTCTAAAGGAATAATGCCTCTCAATTCTGGAGTATGCCAATAAATACGATTGTCTTCATCGGGATCCGCCATAGGAAATGAACCCGAAACATAAGCTTGCAAAAGTAATTGTGGCGATAAAAACACAAATGCAAAAGTAAGTCATCGCTGCGGTGTCTCAAAAAATATGCGTTCCTTTGCAGTGAAATGGGTACTGGAAAAAATAAACTGCAAAAGTTTTCCGAATTTGATTCGTTCAGCAATACGTTTGATTATAAGTCAGATACCAAAGGGAAATGGTCCCAAATATTTGGAAATAACAATCCCATTGTAGTGGAATTTGCCTGCGGCAAAGGAGATTATGCTTTGGGATTAGCCCGCATGAATCCCAACGTCAATTACATTGGCGTTGATATTAAAGGCAATCGACTTTGGAAAGGCGCCAAAACAGCCATTGAAGAAGGATTAAACAACGTCCGATTTTTACGCATAGAAATCGATAAAGCCGATTTACATTTTGACACCCATGAGGTGTCTGAAGCTTGGATTACCTTCCCCGATCCACAACCACAAAAACGATACAAACGATTGGTTTCCGGACGTTTTCTCAATGTATATCGTAAAATTATGCCACCTACTGCAGTGATGAATGTGAAAACGGATTCAGATTTGTTTTACGAAACCACATTGGAACAGTGTGTTTTAGACGGATTGAATGTACAAGCAAACATCAACGACATTTATTCCATGATTCCGGTACCAGCATTTTTGAATATTCAGACGTTTTACGAGCAAATCTGGCTTAAAGAAGGGAAGAAAATTAAATACGTACGTTTTGTGATTGGAGATGTAAAAAGTGATGAATCTAAAAAGATTTCACTTCCAGAAGGTATGCTTTTGCCGCCTCTTTCTCAAACTGCATAACCTGATTTTTCCGAATTTTTACGGTGTAAGTTACTCGATCCGTATACTCGCGGTTAACAATCCGAAATTCAAATGATTTTAAAAATAAATGAATTTCTTGTTCCTTATCAAAATCAGCAGTAATTGTAAACGATTCTTCTTGAATTTTCTCTGCTCTACCCGATAATTTTAGAACTTCTTGAGCAGCACTTCCGTAGGCCGAAATCAAACCCGGAATCCCCAAAAGCGTGCCCCCGAAATATCGAACTACTACCACAAGTACGTTGGTAAGTTCTTGTGATATAATGGCTCTTAATATGGGTCTTCCCGCGCTGTTAGAAGGTTCTCCATCATCGTTAGCCCGCTGTGCCTCCGACGATTGTCCAATTACATACGCATAGCAATGGTGAGTTGCATCGGGGTATTTGCTTTTGAGTTGTAATAACAGTGGTTTGACCTCAGATTCACTTTGGATTGGAAAACTGTAAGCCAAAAACTTACTGCCTTTATCACGAAGATTAAATTCTGCTGCGTGCTCAATTTCTACATAAGTATCTGAAAATAAACTCATTTTGTAATCACCCACTTAAAAAGCCAAAACTAATATAGACAAGATTGCCAATCCCATCCCCCAAAAAACACGTGCAACAGGACGTTCTCCAAAAAACCACCCTACGATGGTTGAAAGCACCACAACACCCACATTATTCAATGAAAATAGTATGGCGGTATTCTCTTTAAAAGCATCGATTGCTGCGTACAAAGCCACTACAGAATAAAAATTGATACTGCCCAACACTATACCCGAAACAATGGTTAAAACGTTTGAGTTGGTTGGAGTATTCAAATGCATCGGTTCGCCAACAGGGGTACTGCTCTCAAAATTACTTACCTGATGATTACTTGCCACATGATTTTTATCAAAATGGATACCGTTTTTAACGCTATTGTGTACACTAAAATTACCTTCTTCCGTCATCACGTATTTGGAATCAACCACACTATCTGGGAATCTCGGCTTCACCGCCCAAACCAGCAAACCCGAAATCATGGCTCCACCGAAGGTCAATGCCGCTTTTTGCTCGTTGTTAAAATCATTGTAATTCAATTGTTTAAATACGTTTAATAACGTATCCACCATTCCGCTTCCTAAAAACACTAAAATCAAAATGACGTTGAAGGATTTTTGGGGATGTGAATTCGAGGGATTCGGACTCACTCGACTAATCATGTAAACTGAAGCAACCGCCAATAATATTCCTACGATCATTTGTACACTTACCGCTTCACCCCAGAATAAAACCGAGGCGATTATGGGAATAATCATACTCATTTTCGAAGCCATTGAACTTGCTGCTGCGCCGGAATCATGGGTTGATTTAGCCATGAGGAAGAACGTCCCTACAAACAACATCCCCAAACACAACAAGGGCCAAAATCCTTCGGTACTAACAGTTTTAAATCGCAGAATATGTTGATCTCCCAACACTAAATTTCCCAATACAAAACACGTAATGTAATTGATAATAATTACAGGAAATTGAGGCAACCCTTTTTTGCCAATAAATTTGAACACGGCGAACAGACCGGTCGACAATAAAATGCTCGCAACTAATGGGATTAGCCTTTCCATTTATAAAGAACTAATTGATCGGAATGAATTTGACTCGGTGGTGTATCTCTAAACGATAGGCTTTCAACTGCATTCGACATAGAGCTTGAAAAAGATTTAGTCGGTTGTAAATTTATCTCATATTCATCTAAATCAGCCGTAATTGGAGTTTGAAACGTATCATTCATGTTTATTTTAGGTACGCGAATTCCAACACCCAATACAACAGATTGACTTTTGTACACAATCAATTCATCGACCAAATTTTGATTAAGAAAAGTATTCCAAACAGAACTTCCACCTTCTACCAACAACGAATACCAACCATTTTGATAACAGAATTCACTGATATACTCTGCTTTTGTGCAACTCAGAGATTCGAACTCAGCACCAGTTAAAGGAATTCGATAGAATTTCAGAATAGAATAGTCGCAATTAGACGAATTCATCAATTCATCAGAAATTTCCGCGTGAGGCTGAATTTCACGATCAAATTTTAGTTCATCATGTTTATACGTGCTCATACCCGTCCATTTTAAACTCTCTGTAAAACACCACAATTCGTTTTCGGTCATAACTAATTTTACAGGCTGTGGACCTCCAAAATACCGATCATTCAATTGGGGCTTATCCAGTTCCCAGGTACCAATTCCTACCAAAATGGCTTGATGCGATTGCCGCAATCTATGTGTAAATTTTTGCGCCGTAGAACCCGTGATTTTTTGAATTCTTTTGGGACTGGGTGCGTAAAAACCGTCTTTAGATTCAGCCCATTTCAATGTTATAAACGGACGTTTCTGAGTTTGATTTACAATGAATTTTCGATTCAAATAGCGGCAGGAATCCGTTAATACATTTTCAACTACTTCGATTCCATGTTCTTTCAAACGCTTTATACCATTTCCATTTACTACTGGATTTGGATCTAACATTCCCACCACCACTTTGGGTATTTGGTATTCGATAATTAAATCGGAACAAGGTGGAGTTTTCCCAAAATGTGAACAGGGTTCTAAACTCACATACAGGGTGGATTGCTTTAATATTTCTTTGTTTTCCAAGGATAAAATAGCCATGCGTTCGGCATGATTTTCACCAAACTTACGATGAAATCCTTCTGCTATAATTTGTTGATTATGAACAATTACTGACCCTACTAACGGATTGGGTTGTGCCCAACCATTTCCTTTAAAAGCCAACTCCAAACATCGTTTCATAAAGAATTCATGTGAGTTATATTCCGTAGATTCAGAATGGAACTCAGGCAATAAATCTTCGACAGAATACGGGTAATTCACTTTAAAAGTAGTTATTGCTGCGAAAATAACCTTTATTTTTGAGGTGTTTACAAAAAGAACTCGTTACCTAAGTTCAATAATTAACTATCCCAAATTCAGAATTTATGTCCTCAGAAAAAGATAATACCTCCTCTAATCCAAAAACATCGTCAAATACCCCAAATACACTGACCGAAACGCCAAATTCGCCTGTCCGCAGATTGAGAATAACGAATATTTTCCGGGCATTTTTCCAAAACCAACAGTCGTCTGGAGTATTGTTGGTTCTTTTCACCGCTGCATCCTTGTTCATTGCTAACTCCATTTGGAGTAACAATTACATTTCGCTTTGGAAAACGGAATTGGGCTGGAACGACCATCGGTTTCATTTGCATCATTCCATTACCGATTGGATAAATGATGGCTTAATGACCCTATTTTTTCTGTTGGTGGGTATCGAAATCAAACGGGAATTGGTTGAAGGGGAATTATCGAATCGCAAACGCGCCATGTTACCGGTTTTGGGCGCTTTGGGCGGGATGGTTGTACCAGCTCTAATTTATTTTGTTTTCAACGCAAATTCACCTGAAACGATATCAGGAATGGGTATCCCTA
Organism: uncultured Rhizobium sp.; assembly: GCA_964415065.1. GTDB lineage: Bacteria > Bacteroidota > Bacteroidia > NS11-12g > UBA955 > VMCP01. Next base: position 62,096 of record CAYPYX010000008.1, on the reverse strand, counting down.
CTGCTACAGACATTGCATTTGCCATTGCTATTTTAGGCCTGTTGGGTAATAAAGTACCTACTTCGTTGAAGGTATTTTTAACCGCATTGGCCATAATCGATGATTTGGGTGCCATACTTATTATCGCATTGTTTTATGGTCAGTCAATTTCTTGGGGATGGATGGGCGTTTCATTGATCATCATTGCAATTTTATACATTGCCGATAAAAAGGATTGGCATTATATGTGGGTGTATGTGATTTTGGGATTTGCATTGTGGTTTTCGATGCTGCATTCGGGCATTCATGCCACCATTGCTGGTGTAGTTTTAGCGTTTATGCTGCCACGTCAAACCCATGCAGAGAAAAAGTTAGCCAATCGGATTGAACATGCTTTATCTAATTGGGTATCATTCTTAATCCTTCCATTGTTTGCAGCAGCCAATACAGCCATTTTTATCAATGTTGAAATGATGGATCAGTTGATTTCACCTATTTCTTTGGGGATTTTCTTCGGATTATTTGTAGGGAAGCCATTAGGTATTTTTGGCATGAGTGTTTTGAGTCACAAGCTTGGATGGGCTGAAATTTCCCAAGATATTTCAATGAAAAAGTTGTGGGCGGCTGGAATGTTGGGTGGAATCGGATTCACCATGTCTATTTTTGTTGCCAACTTGGCATTCACGAATCCAGATTTTATCAATTTGAGTAAATTGAGCATTATCATTACGAGTGTAACTGCTGCAACATTGGGTTACTTGGTGTTTTCCAGCAGCAAAAAGTAGAAAAAATCTTGTATTACGAGGGTCACTTTCGCTGTAAATACTCAATTTTCAGATAACCAGCAGAATGACGCTTCCAATCAGAAATAATGAGTTGTTTTAAAACTCCATTAGCGGAAAACCGGTAGAATTAATCTTCTAGGCGGGCGGTTTTTACCAATTTACCCATGGAGGCGATTTTGATTTTTTTGCCTTCTAGTTCTAAGATGGAATCGGATTTGAATTCTGCAAGCAGTCGAATAACCGTTTCGGTGGCTGTTCCTACCAGATTGGCCAATTCTTCTCGGGTTATTTTAAGAGCGATGGTTTTACCATCTTCTTCGAATCCATACGTTTCTTTGATAAACAATAAGGCTTCAGCCAATCGTTCTCTTACGGGCTTTTGAGCCAAGTGTGTAATGTTCTGTTCAGCTTTTCTTAAATCGTCGGAAAGCAACTTCATGATTTCCATGGTCAGAACGCCATCTTTTTGAAGGATGCCTAAAAAAAGTTCTCTCGGAATAAAACACACTCCTGAATCTTCCATGGCAACTGCTGATGCATAGTATTTATCTTCTCCTAAAAGCGACCGATACCCTAAAAGATCTCCGGCTTTAACTAATCGAAGAATTTGTTCCTTTCCATCTTCGCCCAATTTCGAGACTTTGATTTTGCCATAATTCACACAATACACGCCTTGAGGACGCATTCCTTCCAAGAAAATATTCTGACCGCGTTTGTAAGGTGTGCAGACCTTGTGATCGTTGATGCAATCAATTGAGTCGTTTTCAGCTTTACAAAAAACTGAATTAAAACGTTTTACACAATTGTTACAATCAACACCTTTGTGCTCGAAACTCATAACTATTGCAAATAAGTGGGGTACATCAAATATAGCTATAAAGTTTAAAATTGCAACTTCGCAAAAAGTTCAACAAAAATTGTTTCAATGGCCAATTACGAAGGATTTTTCTCGATTATTCACCACTACAACAACTGAGAGTTTTGCATGAATACCCGCAGTCATTTCCCACTGTATCAAATGGAAGGTTTAAATGCAATTCCTCAATCAACTCCCTCCACACAACTTGGAATTTTGAATGTAACTCCTCTATCATTTCCCGCTGCAGCAACTTGCTGGTTTTGAATCAGATTTGTGAGATGTAGATGCTGGATTCTTAGTTTTTGTAGCATGCTCGGATGTTGCAGTATGCTTAGATTTTGCAGAGATTTTATTTGAACTCCCTCCGCAGCAACTTGACGATGCGTGTGTTTCGGTACTGTTTGAAAATTTGGGACTCAAGAACGGAATTCCCAAATTGGCTCCTCGCAACACGAATAAAATTCCCATCACCAAAAGCCAAAATGGCATCAATTTTTGTAAATTTAGTTTTACTCGCGAATTAATTAAATGTTTTGTAAAGGTTACCGCTAAGAGTGCGGGCATCGTAGCTAAACCGAATCCGAACATGAACAAAATTCCGTTAATCCAGGATCCCATCCCCAGAGAGCCTAAAAGCGCACCATAAACCAAACCACAGGGTAATAGTCCATTAAGCATTCCTGCAACCAACCATTTGAATGCACCGCCTGTACTTAATGTGGATGCAAATTTTTGATTCACCCAAGTGGATATAAATCCTAATAAATTCGACGATTTATTGAAAAATTCATTGGCCCAAATCAATAAAAATACAATTCCAATCGACAATGAAATCCACTGTTCAAATTTTCGTATATCCAGCCATTCCATGATTCCCCCGAAAAAAGTACCCAAAAGTACATAGGTAATGACGCGACCAAATTGATACAATACATTCGACACATAAGCCCCTGGAAATCGCTGATTGGTGGGGAGCAAAAGTGCTAAAGGACCACACATACCCACGCAGTGCATACTACCTGCAATACCCAATGCCAAACCGGCTAAAATTGCAAATGCCATGTTTTATAATTTATAGAATCCCGAATTTACAAGTGGATTTTGATACCATTTTTGCCCTTAATTCTACTTTTCGAAGGCAGTTTCTTGCATCAGAGTATCTTTGGCATCAATAACCCATCTGGTTTTTACCGTGTATTTGCCAGGTTGAATTTTATTGATGGGAATCCACCATTTCGCTTCAGTTTGATCATTAAAATGGAACAGCTTGTCTTTTTCTTTGCTTGAAGCACAATAAAAATGTACATCCGCCGAGAATTTTGAACCTTTCGCGGAATCCACTGCTACCCAATATCCATTGGGTGTTTCTTCTACTGTAACAATTTGATTTAATTGAACCGCTCGATTGGATTGTTCAATTTCTTTTTGAAATGCCAATTCCTTTTGATAGTAATTTTCATCTACCAAATTGATATCCTGTTGCATGGAACCGTATACTAAGTACACGATTCCGGCAACAAATGCTACATATATAAATGTTATAAATCTTCCCCAGTTCATGTTTTTTTCTATTAATTTTTTGGGATGTTTTCCTGATTTCTTGAGGAGATGTTAAATTGAATAAATCGTTATTTTTAACATCTCTTTATCCTAATCAATTTTGAATGTGCTAATTCTATTTTTTAGGTTTAGGTGCTAAAAATACCACATTTTCCGATTCTAGCAAATGTTCTCCATTGTATAGATGAATCTTAAATTCGTCTTTACGGTTTTGGATTTTATTCCTATTTATTCGAATAAAAATGGTTCCATTATGTACGGATTCCTTCTTTAAATGACGATAATTGTTTTTATCTACCCACTCCAATTCATAGTTCGAATTTTCTGATCTTAATGTCAATGAATCAAAATCCTTATGACTCTTATTGATCATCAAAACGGTATAAATCGAAAATACTTTATCTCCTTCAGGAGTGATCGTGTATAATTGTCCTGGAGCTTTTCTAATTTGAAAATCAACGGTACTGCGGGTGGTTAATATCGCCAACCAAATCCCCAATAGAGCAACCAACAGAACAATATATGCCTTTAAACGGGTGGTAATAGTAAATGGTTTGTTATCTGCAATCGTAGTTTCGGAAGCATATTTAATCAGACCTTTGGGCTTGTTGATTCTATCCATTATAGAATCACATGCATCGATACATGCAGTACAATGTACACATTCCAACTGGGTACCGTTTCGAATATCAATTCCCGTAGGACATACATTCACACATAGATTGCAATCAATACAATCGCCTGCTGTTCTCTCTGTATTTTTACGCAACTTTTCTCTGGGTTCGCCACGAATATAATCGTAGGCAACAACTACAGAATGTCGGTCCATGAGTACACCTTGCAATCTTCCGTAGGGACAAACAACGGTACAAACTTGCTCTCTAAACCACATGTACACTCCGAAAAATACTCCAGAAAACACCATCATGGCCAATAAGCCACCAATGTGTTGAGATACGGGTTCGGAGATGATTTTTTTCAATTCCTCCACTCCGATTATGTAAGCAAGAAAGGTATTGCCTACTAAGAAAGAAACGGCGTAAAATACGGCTATTTTTAGTCCTCGTTTACGGATTTTCTCCGCATTCCAAGGCATTCTATCTAGTGCTTTTTGCTTGGGAGCATCGCCTTCTATCCAGTATTCAATTCTACGGAAAACCATTTCCATAAATACGGTTTGTGGACATGCCCAACCGCAAAATAATCGTCCGAAGGCAACAGTAAATACAATAATAAATACCACAAAAAGGATCATGGTCAAGCCGAACAAGAAAAAGTCTTGCGACCAGAAAACAAATCCAAAAACTACAAATTTTCTTTCGAGTATATTCAAAAGCATAAAAGGTTCACCTTTATAGGTAACCCAGGGTAATCCGAAAAATACAATCAGATAAAACAAAGAAAGCCAGGTCCGGGCGTTATAAAAACGCCCGGTTGGCTTGTATGCATAAACCCACTTACGCTTCCCTTTTTCGTCGATGGTCGCTACTCGATCACGATATTCATCATTTTCTTCAAAATCGACGTTTGGTATCATCAGCTTTTTTTAAAATTATTTTTTACTTAATTGGGTGTACTTTTTAGAAAGCTAATTAGTGTACTTTTCAGCTTGTTGATTAGTGTAAATTCCAATTCTGCAATGTAAAATTAATTGCCAGCAGCAGTTACAGCAGCATTTGCTGGCGCTCCAGCTGCGGCAGGCGCTGCCGTTGAATCTTGTGTGGCTGGCGCACTTTCTGCTTCTTCTTTATACAATTCTCCCTCAGGTGCTTTTGGATTGGCAGGATTGGATCCCTTAAGTGATTTTACATACGTAGCAACACTAGCCATTTCTTTTGGTGTTAAGGTTTCTCCCCATGCAATCATACCCATACTAGGAACTCCTAACTTGATGGTTTTGAAGATGTTTTTAATTGAACCACCGTGCTTCCAGTACTCATCAGTTAAGTTGGGACCACTAACTCCTTGTGCATTTTCTCCGTGACAAGCAACACAATTCTTTTTGAAAATTGCTTGTCCGTCGGCTAAAATAGCTGCATCAGGCTTGTATTCTATAGAGTTTTCATCCACTTTATTAGCACTTAATTTATTGTATTCCGCTTGTTGCAATTCCGCTTTGGCCAAATCAATTTTCAATTCTTCTACCTGCAAAGGTGCCGAACCAGAGATATGGTATCTCCAAATGTAAATTCCTGCAAAAACAATGGTCAAATAGAATCCATAAACCCACCAAGGTGGCAATGCATTGTCTAATTCTTTAATTCCATCGTAGTCGTGATCCAATTGAACATCTTTTTCCTTTTCAACGGCCACAGAATTGTTCATTTTGTCCCACCATTGTGCCAACATAGACACTTTGGTTTCTGTTGCGATTTCTGATTTCTTGGGAAGTACGATTGCTTTTAACCAATATGCGAAATACAAAATAATCAAAACTTCCATGAAAATAACTCCTAAGAGAATCATATTCAATTCAAAGCTACTGAACCCTCTGAAACCAGAATTAGCATCAGCACCCGCTGCCATTAAACTTGCAGCCGAAAACAAAAAGGTTAACAAAGCAATGGATTTAGCATTGTCTTTTAATTTCATGATTGCCACCTTGCCAAGTAAGGAACCCATGAATAAAATAACAATAGCCAAAGCGACAGCGGTTGAAACCAACAACCAAGGAATATAGGAGTTTGAAGAACTTGAGCCTGCACCTGATGCAGCCGCAACCATGGCGGTATCTGCGGCTTGAGCTGCGAGCTGGGATACCATACCCCAGCCCATAGCTGCTACTATAATTTTTTTACTAAATTTCATATTTTTAATCATTTAGAGGAATGTTTTTCGCCTTTTCAAAGTACTTTTTGTTGGACTTTGAAACCCACATCACCACCACTGCAAAGAATAATCCAAACAGAACCAGTGTAATTAAGGGGTAGATACTTACACCATCGATGGTTTTTAAATAATTGATGAATTTCATAACTTGAATATTTGGACTTTAAAAAGTGCTGTTCCTATTTATTTTAATGCGTTTTTAGTTTTCAGTTTATTAATGTTCTGGGTGACTTTCAATAGGCATCTTCTTGATATCAGTACCGATGCGCTGTAAATACGCAATCAAGGCTACGATTTGAGAATACTCCAAGTTACTTACACCTTCCATCTCCATTATTTGAGTCACCATCGGATCTTTTTTCAAATCAGCAGCGATTTCTTTGGCTTGTTTTTCCAAATCTTCGTTAGCACGATTTGCGTATCCTACTTCATACGGTACGTTCATGGTTTGCATGGCGTTGATCATTTTCGGTGTTTTGCGGATGTCGATACCTTTTGTTAACAACCAAGGATATCGAGGCATAATGGAACCTTTACTTACCTCTGCTGGGGCATACATGTGATTGAAATGCCAAGCATTGTTGTACTTACCACCTACACGAGCCAAATCCGGACCGGTACGTTTACTTCCCCATTGGAATGGATGATCGTAAACAAACTCACCTGCCTTAGAATACTCGCCATAACGTTTAACCTCATCTCTAAATGGTCTAACCATTTGTGAGTGACAAGTATAACATCCCTCTGAAATATAGATATCACGACCGTGCAATTCCAATGGTGTATATGGTTTCACGGAACTTATGGTAGGAATATTGGTCTTTACCAAGAAGGTTGGCACCATTTCTAAAACACCCCCGATTGCAACAACGAGCAAACTCAACACCAACATTTGGATGGGCTTTCTCTCAATAACTCTGTGCCAGTGTTCGCCTTCGTGACTTCCATGTTTCACCAATGCTGGAGCTTCTGCCTCTTCATCCGCCAAGAATGAACCGGATTTGATGGTTTTATACAAGTTCCAAACCATAAGACAAGCACCAATCAAGAATAATAGACCTCCTATACTTCTCAACTTATACATGCCCAATAGCATATTTACGGTATCCAAAAATGTATACTGCAAAGTACCGTCAGGTGTAAATGTTTTCCAATTCAAGCTTTGAGTAAAACCAGCCCAGTACATGGGAATTGCATAGAAAACAATACCTAATGTACCCAACCAGAAGTGTGCATTAGCCGCTGAAGATGAATACAATTTGGTTCTCCACATTCGAGGTATCAACCAATACAGTACTGCAAAAGTCAAGAAACCATTCCAGCCTAAAGCACCAACGTGCACGTGTGCAATAGTCCAATCTGTAAAGTGACTGATTGCGTTCACTTTTTTCAAGGATAACATTGGACCCTCGAAAGTAGCCATACCATAAGCGGTAATCGCCACTACCATGAACTTCAATACCACATCCTCACGAACGCGATCCCAAGCTCCGCGTAAAGTAAACAAACCATTAATCATACCACCCCAACTTGGAGCAATCAACATCACAGAGAATACAACACCCAATGATTGTGCCCAATCTGGCAACGCAGTGTACAACAAATGGTGAGGACCTGCCCAAATATAAATGAAGATCAACGCCCAGAAGTGGATAATTGATAAGCGATATGAATAAACAGGACGATTCGCCGCTTTGGGTAAGAAGTAGTACATCAATCCCAAGTATGGTGTAGTTAAGAAAAATGCCACCGCATTGTGTCCATACCACCATTGTACCAAGGCATCTTGAACGCCTGCATACCAACTGTAACTCTTAGTTAAACTAATAGGTAATTCAATGCTATTTACGATGTGCAACATAGCAACCGTTACCCAGGTAGCGATGTAAAACCAAATGGCAACGTATAAATGGCTTTCACGACGTTTGATAATGGTACCAAACATGTTAATACCAAATACTACCCAAATTAAGGTAATAGCAATATCTAATGGCCACTCTAATTCCGCGTATTCTTTACCTGTAGAATAACCCATCCATAAGGTTAATGCACCAAATACAATGATTAACTGCCAACCCCAAAAGTGAATTTTCGACAGTAAATCGCTGAACATTCGAGCTTTAGTGAGTCGCTGAAGTGAATAATAGACACCCATGAAGATACCATTACCCACGAATGCGAAAATAACGGCATTCGTATGTACCGGTCTCATTCTACCAAAAGTGGTTGGCGCCCAGTCAAGGTTGATAGCTGGGAAATACAGCGCTATAGCTGCCCATAATCCTGCTGTAAATCCAATAATCCCCCAAAAAATGGTAGCGTAAGCAAACCATTTAACGGGTCGATTGTCGTAAGAAAACTTTTCTATTTGCATATTATTTAGTTTGGGGTAATCAATAATTTATTTTAATCTGTATTCTGTTCGGTTATTTTTGACTTAACTAAAAACTAAACTCCGGTTGACTTAGCTTTATTTACCAATTCCGTGTCTTGTAAGATTCGATTGGCATGGGCATCTGGGTCATCAAATTGACCCGATTTTGCACTCCACAAGTAAGCAACCAAGAAAATTCCTGCTACCACAATACTCATGAGCATCAACAAAATCACTACTGACATAATTCTTCTTTTTTAAGTATTCAAATTTGACTAAAAAATGAGATTCAATGCTATGATGTTACTCATAAGCGAAACTGATTTTTATCATGTTTTCAATATTTCATAAACCAATGAATTCCTTCAACTTACCTCGTTTTTCCCAAAATTCAACCCCTTCAATGATATCCATTGTGGCAAAAATGAATTCTAAACATGAATTGATTTGATGGTTTTGAACTCAAATTAATCTTTCAATTTTCGTGCACTGATCATGGAAGTTAACCAAGTAAAAAGCACAATCGAAATGGAACTACTAGGCATCAAAATAGCCGCGATTATGGGGTTCAACTCTCCTTGTACCGCGAACGATAATCCCACAATATTGTATAAAATAGAAATTACAAAACTCCACCAAATTATGCTGCGCATATCTCGGGCAACTTTAAAAAACTGAGGAAGTTTCTTCAGTGCACTCCCTAATACTATGGCATCTGAACCCACCGTAAAATAAGAAATATCTTCGGTAACGGCCACTCCAATTGAACTCGACATCAACGCACCTGCATCGTTCAAGCCATCACCCACCATCATGGTTTTAACCCCCGCATTCTCCAATTGCTCAATAAAAGTTCGTTTATCATGGGGTTTTTGCTCAAATAAAACTTGAGTATTGGATGGGAATATTCCCCGAATCACGGATTCTTCTCGTGCGTTATCTCCACTAAGCAGCGATAATTTGTACTCCTTGCCTAGCTGTTCAATACTTTCTGAAAGTTGACTGCGAATCGCGGATGAAAACAAGTAAACCCCTTTCACCCTTCCATCCATTTCCACCCAAATAGAACTTCCTTTCAACGTGTCTTTGTCTTCCTCTTTTATGGGGGATGTTAGTTCTGATAGCTGTCCCTCAGAAACCTTCAAAAATTCTGACGACCCTAAACGCACTTTTATTCCATCGCAAGTACCCAACATTCCTTGACCAGGCACATTTTCAACAAACTCAACATCCATTGGTATTCGATTCAACTTCTTGGCCAAACTACGTCCAAATGGATGTGTAGACTCTCTGGAAATAGAAGCAATGGCATCCACTTCAATATCGCTCAACGGTAAACCAACATATTGTATGAGTGGATCTTGAGATTGTGTTAATGTTCCAGTTTTATCAAAAACAATGTGTTTAATTTGATTCATGCGCTCAATTACACGAGCACTTTTAAGATAAAATCCATGTCGCGCAAGTAACGATAATATGTGTCCGTGTGTAAACGTTACACTCAACAACAAAGCGCATGGACAAGCCACGATTAATACCGCAGTTACGGCGTTCCAAATTTTCGACGGATCATTCATCCCCCAATAAATCGCTGCGCTAGCAGCAATTGAAAACAAAACCAGCGTAAAATACATGCTCGCTTTTTGAACATAAGTGCTTTCAATTGTGGGTGTTTTCTGCTCTTTTTGATCGTTTTTATTCCAAAGCGATACGAGATAACTTTGAGAAACCGTTTTTTGCGAAAGTATGCGAATAGATGCCCCTAATTGTCGGCCGCCTGCATAGATCCAAGAACCCGCTTCTAAATCGACTGGCTTGCTTTCCCCAGTTACAAAACTGTAGTCGATTAATGCTTTACCCAACACCAATAAGCCATCAACGGGTACAATTTCTTGATCGTGAATAATTAATTCATCGTTAACGGCAATATTCACAATGGGAACCGTTACTTCCCTTCCCTCTTTAAATAAAGTACTCGAAATGGGAAAGTAAGAAGTAAAATCGCGGTTAAACGTAATGGATTTATAGGTACGGTCTTGTAAAATTCTTCCCAAAAGCATGAAGAAAACGATGCCCGACAATGAGTCAAAATAACCAGGTCCAGTATGTGTGAAGACCTCGTAAAGACTACGAAAAAACGTAATCATCATAGCCAAAACTATAGGCAGATCAATGTTCAAATATCGCTGTTTCAATCCCCCCCAGGCCAACTTATAAAATTCAGTGGAACTGTAGGTCATTACCGGAATTATCAATCCCAAGATTATCCACTGGAAATAGGGTTTTAATCCATCCAAATCAGTGCCGTATGCGAAGTACTCCGGGAAGCTCAAAAGCATAATGTTGCCAAATGCGAATCCGGCAACACCCAATTTATAAATTCTAGATTTTGAAGGACTCGTAATTGCTTTTTTACTTCCTAAATCGCTCAAACTGAAATAGGGTTCATATCCCAATTTGGTGAGAAACTCTGCAATTTTCTTCGCGCTGATCAAATTAGAATCAAATACTACCGATAATTCTTTACGGCTAAAATTCAACTTACTCGACAATACACCATCTTGGATCTGATATAAATTTTCGAGTAAGTACAAACAAGAACTGCAATGCACTTGTGGAAGGTAAAAATCCAAATGTATTTGCGACCCCGATTTGAATTTAATCAGTTGATTGATAATTTCTTGATTCTCTAAAAAGTCAAATTTATAGGTTTTCTCTTCGTATTGATCCAAACTGACACCGGGAGTTTGATTGAAGTTGTAATATTCACAGAGATTATTTTGCTCAATTATTTCATAAACACCTAAGCAGCCAGAACAGCAAAATTCATGCTCATGTTTAATTAAGGGCTTACGCGTCTGAGCACCACAGTGATAACAAACACTAAAACCTCCTGACTTTGACTCTTGACCAGATTTCGTATTAGAGTCAACATTGGTTGTTTGGCCCATCTGACTTGCCTTTATGGAGTCTATTTTAACGTTTTCGGGGGATGTTTTCACGGACATGGATGTTTTGGACTTTGAATAAGTGGAATAATAGTAGATTCTGTGAAGTTGAAGTAATTCAGAAATTTCAATTCGAGATGATGAGAATTGATGCAATTTCGCTTTTTGCAATCTGACCAATTTTCTTCCATAATGTAGTCGTTGCAGATATTTCTGAGGTTCCCTAAGATTCGATAGAGACGCTTATGAGCAGCTCTTAAAACTTTAAACTCATTGAATTGAGATAGACTTCCTTGGTGTGCGCTGAAGGCGGGTAAAAATACAATGTTCAGCAATCGGATGAGTTTCTCAAATTCCTGTTCGAAATTGGTCACCAAAATAAAAAACTGCAATTGACACGCATCTTCTGCCGGCTTAGCCTGAATGTATTCGTTTAATAATGTAATCTCTGTGCGTATTTCTGGGATTAGCACCTCATTCAAATGATGTATTGAACTTTGGATATCATTAAATTCTTTGAAATACATAATATAGTTCTTTGCCGTTTTACAAAGTTGCTTCATATTCTACAAGCTAAAAATGACTGATATTAGTCGAAAAAATGATTTTTATCATATTTGTAAAATACGCTACATTCAAAATTTTCAATATCTTGCACGCAATATTTTAAAGCTATGAACATCAAAGCAAACAAATCGTATCTGGTGGGTGGAATCATTTTGGTAATTATTGGACTTCTCTGGTTAATTCGATCCATTGGCATTGTATTACCCGATTTTGTGATTTCCCCTCAAACTATTGTAATTCTTATTGGACTCATAACTCTAATTCAGTACAAATTCCAGACTGAGGCGGGTTGGATTATTTTTTCATTCGGTAATATTTGGATGTTACATCGTGTTAATCCTGGGCATAACATACTTTCGATTGGAACGGCGGTAATTATTTTGGGACTGGGTGTCTACTATTTGATCCGATATTATTTACAGTCGAGTAAAGAAATCTAAAGAAAATTCATCATTCTGCTTTTATTTTTTCATTTTATTAGTGCTTAATGTTTTTGGCATGTTTTTTGCTGTAATAAATGCACGAAAACGGTTAAAAATCAGGTTTAACTCTGATTTTTTTGTCGCCAAAAGTACTTATCAAAATGAAAAAAATTATCTTCTTAGTTATCTTAGTTTTAAGCAGTTTAACAGCACAAGCACAAGTTATTGTTGATGTTAACGATTTTGTAAATAATCCATCAAAATTCAACGGCAAAACCATTGTTCTTCAAGGTGTTATTGCCAAAAGATCTACAAGCAATTCTACCACTTCGAATGTTGCACCTGCAACCGTTTTAACTACACCAGGTGCTGTTAATCCTCCCACTCCAACCTCAACAGTAAGAAATCAACCCAATACAAATAATGCGGGTACCAATGCGAACGCTGCTCCAGTGGTTCGTTGTAGTGCACCAAAAAATTGGGAACGATTAGAAGTTCAACTTCCAAACAACTACGATGGTTGTTTTGTTATCTTCAACAAGATGGCCAATACTTTACCTATGAACAAAGATGTCCGTATGGACATAACAGTAAAAGTAGACACTCGTTTTATGCACCGAGTTACCAAAATCAAGGTGTTACCTTAGTAAATTAAAAACTTTCAATCCATATATAAACAATTACAGAACATGAAAAAACTTACAACTTCATTAGCTATTGCTTTTTTAACCATCGGTAGCATTTTTGCACAAGGTAGAGTAGTTAGCAACGTTGAATTTGCTTCAAATCCAGCTAAATTCAATGAGCAAATGATTACATTAAACAAAGTAGAAATTGAATTGGTAGATAACACTAAGCCCGCAGGACATGTGCACAGCGCACAAACTCCAGGCGCAGCTGCAACCCCTGGAATGCCAGCAGGTCCTGGTGGTCGCGGTGTAGCGGCTTGTAATCCTCCAAGAAGTTTCGTTAAATTGAACGTAACTATCAAAGAGAAGCCAGAATATCATGGTTGTTTCTTTATGTCAGAACAGATGTACAAAAAGATTTTGGCTGCTAATCCCGACAAATCTGAAGCATCTTTGAACATTACATTTAAAGGCAACATTACTAGCGGTTATATGGTATCGTTGTATACCGTAGCAAAGTAATCATAAAGCAATTAAACCCTACAGTTGAGCTGAGAATTGTAAGCTCAACACATAAAACAAATCGGGCAGATCAAATGATCTGCCCGATTTGTTTTATGTGTGTTCTGAATTTTTAAACGTATTCTGATTATTTAAATGAGTTCTGAATATTCAATCTTGGTCTGTCCAAATTAAACTCTTTCGTTCAATTGCATTCCAACCACATTCAAAAAGAAGCTACAGTTGAAACTAAATTAATTTTACTAACTAACTGAACTAAAGTAAAAAAATCGATCATAGAAATTCTAGTAGCCAATTATTTATTCCGCTTTTTCAATATCAACTCAGTTCTGCGGTTACTTGCATGTTCATCCTCAGTGCACGGGGCTCCATCAATACAATGATTTAACAACAAGGTTTCACCCAAACCAATTGCGGTTATCTGCTCACTTTTAACACCTAATAATTTTAAATAATTAGCGATGAAATCTGCACGACTTTGCGACAATTTCTTGTTTACCTTTTCTGTTCCACGCGAATCCGTGTGCGAGCGAATTTCAACCATCCAATCTTTTCGCTTTTGAAGTACTTCACTCAAATACAACAATTCCTTCTCATACTCAGAATGTAAAACAATATCACCACTAGGGTGCATCAACGTCAAAAAGGAAAAATCACGATAGTCCGAATTTTCGTTGATTTCCTCAATTTTACTGTACCGAAGTGAATCCGACAACATAACAAACTGCACTCCTTTTACATAATTTAACTTTTCTGGATTCACCGTCGTGATAAATTCAATGTAATTCTCAATGTTCTTTAACTTCTCTTTTTGCTCTGCTACAATAGAAGTAGTATCTACCGCATCTGAAACAGTAGAATCAAACACTTGATCTGCCGGGTTTGGTAAAAACGCACTCTCAATTTTTTCTTGGGATATTTCCACGGAAAAAATACGCGCCTGATTCATAGATCTATCGCTTGTAAAGTACAATCTACCGTTGTAGTATCGGGGAGCATATTCATTAAAACGAGTATTAATGAACCTTCCGCCATTAATTAAAGAATTCGTAGAAATTTGATAAAAGAAAATATCCTGTCCACCAATTCCAATATGTCCCTCCGATGAAAATACCATAATATCATCCGTTACAAAATAAGGGTCATTGTCAGGCAACAATGTGTTGACCACGTCACCTAAATTATATGGATTCGTAATTACCGGCTTACCCTTTTCATCCCACACAATATCTGCAATATAAATATCCGCTGAACCAAATCCTCCATCCATATCAGAGCAATACAATGCTCGTGTTTGGGACTCATTCATAACAAAACTTGAATAATTGAAGAGCCATTTATCCAAACTCAATGGAGTAAGTGCATATTTCCCCAATTTAGTATCGTACTTAAATTGGAAAATGTCCAATAAATATCGATCATTATCTGAAACCAGACCGTGGTTAGTGGTTACATAAAAATTTCCTGCACTGTCGATATAACTGAGCTCAAAATACCTGTTTAAGTATTGATTAGGGATGATTTTACCTTCAATTTCAGCAGTATCCATTCCCGAAATGGATTCCATGATTTTGGAAAACGGCTTTTCGTCGGCCAATGAAACAGAATTTAATAAGCCACTACTCACATATGGTCGCTCGTGATAATACCATTTTTGATTGATTTTATCCCATACGGGAAGGAATTGTTGTCCCTGTTTTTTGAATTGATGATAACGCAAATTCAACTCTGACTCTTCCAAGGCGTAGCTTTTTCTTAAAAAATCAGCAGAAAATTCATTTAATACTGCAATAGATGCATAATCAGCCATTTTTATTTCATTGATTACGGCATCAGACTGCTCTATATTTCCGTTTCTGCGACTGAGAAGTGCTAAATTCAAACGATCTTCAGCAGAATATTTATCTGGAAACTTAACTCCAATTTTCTCGATGATGCGTAAAGCGGTATCGTTGTAACCTAGTTGTGCAAACGCTTTTGCTAAAGAGCGCATTTCAACATCAGATTTTACCTTATCAATGTTCTTATATGCCTTAATTGCTTCCGCATATTGCATTTTGGTTACATATTCCGTAGCAACGGTCTTGGGTTGTCCCCGTTTTGAAATTGCCCGTGGTAGTTCCACTGCACCTAAATGAAACAGAATCCAAAGAAAAATGTACTCAGGTTTAATCATAGTTTAGAATTTTCTTGGAACCACTTTAATTTTAGACTTATTGTTATTTAGTTGGTAGGATAATCCGAATTCCTGCGAATTGAAGGAGGTTTGATTGTTGTATACTTTACCGCTTTCATAGGCATATACAACGCTAAAGAAATCATTCACACGCACTTTTGTCAGAAAAGCCTGCACTCGAGTACTTCGATAACCGTAACCCATGGATAAAACATCTTGATATCCCAAATGAAAGTTTGCATCTACGATGGGTTGCATACCCGAATACCATCGAGTCTGCGTAGTAAATTTTGCATACCAATCTTTAGTAAGGTTATGGATATATCCCGCATTAACTGAATAAAAGCTTCTTGCATTATACCCTAGATTCACATTTTCCACCAATCTATCGGAAACAATGGCAAACTGAGGCATAGATATTCCAATGAAGTAATTTTTACCGTATGCCATCATTCCACCTCCCACCAATGGAGATTGAAAACTATAATCATTTCCTAATTGAGCTATATCGGAGGGGATATTTGCGGTCAATTGGGAAATACGCATACTAAAAGACATCAAACCTACCCTTAAACCTGCTGCTAAATGAAGTTTTTTGTTGATTTGTTGGTGAAATGCAATGTCGGTACTGTAGGTAGACAAATTCAAAGGTGATGCATTTTTGAACTTTCCAACTTGCAGTGTTTGAAAATTTGCACCCAAAGCAAAGTCCTTATTTACAGGACTTTGAAATGCAACTGCTGTATAGCGAGGAGTGCCTGGGAAATTGGCCCATTGAACACGTGAAATAGCATCTACTTTCAACAATCGATTCATACCATTATATGCTGGATTCTGAATATTAGAAACCAAATCGTATTGTGTAGTTAATGCTACTTGTTGAGCGTTCACGATCGAATATCCTCCGAAAATCAACCACCCAAATAGAATTAATTTTATCTTCATTGTTTAGGGCTTAATATAGAAATTACCTTTGGTTTGAGGTTTATTAAACTGAGGTGCGTCTGTTCGATTGTGATCAAGAATATAAAAGTAAACTCCTTCTGGCAGGATCAAACGTTGACTAGATCCTTTTTCTTCATTCCATCCTCCCCAGGAATTGTCATACGCACCTTTTGACTTAAAAACAATTACACCCCATTGATTAAACACGGTTAGTTGTGCATTGGGATAATTTTTTAATCCTTTTATCTCAAACAAATCATTTACACCATCGCTATTTGGTGTAATTATCTCGGGTACAAATGTCTGAGGATCCACGAAATCTTTAAAACCATTTTTGTCTTTATCTTGATCGCCTTCTAATGCATCTTCTGTTTCATCATCATCTGAATCCAAATCTAAATAATTCGGAATTCCATCTTGATCATAGTCGTTATTTGACTCAACACTATCCAAAATACCATCGGCATCCGAATCCAAATCTACAAAATTACCGGCACCATCATTATCTGCATCTGTGGCTGTTTCTTCTTGGTCTGTAATTCCATCCCCATCTGAATCCGCATCTAAATAATTCGGATATTCATCCAAATCAAAATCATTTGCGGTTTCAACCAGATCAGAAATTCCATCATCATCACTATCCGTATCTTGGAAATTGGCTAACCCATCTAAGTCCGTATCACTTACACCAGGATCATTTATATCACCATAGCTTCCGCTCAACGCATCTGCTTCGTCGGGAATTCCATCTTTATCAATGTCACCACCATCCACTCTACCATCTAAGTTTTCATCCGAATAACCAGTGCCACTTTCTACAATGTCTAGTATTCCATCATTGTCAGAATCTACATCCAAAAAGTCATACAAACCATCATTATCGGTATCAATAGCCGTATAAACTGTGCCTTGCACCACGGTTCCAGATCCTTTAAAATCAATTCCTTTTACTTCAGTAACATCATTAATACCATCATTATCGCTATCTAAATCTATAGAATTAGGCAAGCCATCTGAATCCACATCGGCATAACCTTCTATTTTGTCGAGAATACCATCATTATCCGAATCTTCATCAATGGCATCAATAATTCCATCATCGTCGGTATCTTTAATCGACTCCAAAATATCCAATGTACCATCACCATCGGAATCCGTATCACGATAATCAGGAGTTCCGTCACTATCTGTATCAGGTTGGAATGGATGACCTTCTTGAATATCTGCAATTAAATCGTTGTCGGAATCGATATCTCTAAAATCAAAAGTGCCATCTCCGTCTGAATCAGCCGGTAATTTTCCAGCAAAAGGAATGGCTTCAATTTGATCTGGAATATTATCACCATCAGAATCCTTGTCTTTTAAGTCTGGTATACCATCGTCATCCGTATCTATCAAACCTTCTATTTGGTCAGAAATACCATCATTATCACTGTCATCGTCTAACCAATTTCCAATTAAGTCGCTATCAATATCTTCAACTCCTTCTTCTTCATCCAAAATTCCGTCAGAGTCTGAATCTAAATCCAAATAATTGGGAATACCGTCTGAATCTTGATCATTATTAGTTTCTCTCAAATCTGAAATTCCATCAGCATCACTATCCAAATCAATGTAATTCGGAATACCATCTTGATCAAAATCGGTTTCCGTTTCATCCAAATCCGAGATTCCATCTGCATCGCTATCCGAATCTCTAAAATTTGGAATTCCGTCTTTATCGTTATCAATCAATTCGGAATTGTTTTTATTCTCCAATTTATCTGATATCAAATCGTTATCCGAATCCCAGTCTTTATAATCAGCAACTAAATCATTATCTGTAAAGATTTCAGCATATCCATCTCCTCCTGCTGCAAGTAATGGTATCCCCCAGAAGCTCACCAACACTTTACCTATACCCACACGTCCATTTCGGTCGGGATCAAAACCATTCACTTCTATACAATCATTAATACCATCCCCATCAGAATCCCAATCAAACACGTTTGGATATCCATCGCGATCCAAATCAAGAAGTACTTTTAATCCGCTATTTTCATTTAAGTCGCTAATTCCATCATTGTCAGAATCTCTATCCAAGTAATTAGGCACACCATCACCGTCAAAATCAATGGCACGTTCAATAAAGTCAGGAATACTATCTTTATCTGAATCTCCCACTTCCACATTGACTTTGGTCCAATAATCTAACGATCGATTACCTGTTCCATCGAATGCATGAACTGTAATCCAATTTTCACCTAAGTCGTTAACGGAAAACACATCACGTTCCAATACGATTTTTGAAATACTGCAATTATCGCTAGCCTCTGAAATCACTTGATTAAACTTCAATAATGCCCTGCCAGCCGTATCAATAAAAATAGTGGTTTCCTTAGTTGTTAAAATGGGTGCAGTATTATCCGATATTTCTACCGTAAAGGACTTTTGCGATATATTACCTGAAGCGTCTCGCGCAATTAATCGAACTAGATTTACACCCAACTCGGAACAATCAAATAATGAATCTGAGAAGTACAACTGCGATATACTGCAATTATCCGAACACTTAGGTGCGAAATCCGATATATTTAATTTTGCACTACCCGATTGATTCAACTGTAATTTCTTATTCTCGACAAAGAGTTTTGGAGATAACGTGTCCAAAACCTTAACCGTGAGTACAGCTAGAGCTGAATTTCCTGAAGTATCTTGGATTGTATATAATATCAATCGATTTCCAATATCCGAACACGTAAAATGATACTGACTTAATGTTCTTTTTGTAATCTTGCAATTATCAGAGCTACCCACATCAAAATAGCTCCAATCCAAATCAAAAGTTCCCGTAGAATCTAAATAAACTGTGCGATTAGTTGCTCTCATTACAGGTTTAATCGAATCCAAAACGGTTACCTCAATATTCGATTTACTCTGATTTCCTGCCGCATCTACCGTTGAGTAAACAACAGAATTCTTACCTAGATCAGAACAGGTAAATCGATCCTTACTTAAAGTAGTCTTAGTTATACCACAGTTATCCGAACTACCATTATCAATATCAAATGAAGATAATATGGCAAATCCATTTTTATCTAAATACGCAACTGGGTTTCTAGTTTTATTGCCAGGAGCAGTGCTGTCTTTTACCAAAACAGTAGCCGTTGCTGTTGAAGTGTTTCCAGATCCATCGGTTAAGGTAAAAACGACTGAACTATTTCCTGCATTCCCACAAGTGAATACTGATTGACTTAAAATTCGGGTGGAAATTTTACAATTGTCGAAACTTCCATTGTCTACATCCGCTGGCGCAACTAGCGCAAAACCATATTGATTAAGGTAAACAGTAACAGGTTTAACTTTAATTACAGGTTTCACAGTATCTATTACGGTAACCCGAACCGATTGACTACTGGAATTCTGTGCTTTGTCGAAAATGCGATAGGTAATAAAATTAGTTCCTAATTGATTGCAGTTAAAATTCGATTGACTCAACTCCTGTTTTACAATTCCACAATTATCCGATGAGCCATTATCAATATCCGACGAAGTAATAGTAGCCGAACCTGATGAATTGAGATATAATAAGATGTTCTTGTAATTTAGTTTAGGAGCAATGGTATCTAAAACATGTATGGATTGAGCCGCAGAAACTACATTTCCAGCTGCATCTTCAGCTGTGAATGTAATTGAATTACTCCCTAAGTCACTGCAACTAAAGGTTGTTTTTGATGCTGTAAATTTGGTAATTCCACAGTTATCGAAATTCCCTTTATTTGCTTGGGATGGGTTTAATGTAGCGCTACCCGTAGAATTCAAATACAAATTCACCGTTTGGAGCACCAGTGTAGGTTTGATTGTGTCTAAAACCGTAACCACGCAATTGGAGGTTGTTGTATTGCCTTTAAAATCCTTGACAGTAACTGAAACCGAGTTTGAACCCAAATTACTGCAACTGAAATCCGTTTTAGAAATTTGAACGGATTCAATTTCACAATTATCCGAAATTCCATTGCTTATTTGAGCTATATCTAAAGTTGCAATTCCTTGGCTGTTTAAATACAATGTTGCATTTTTTAATGTTACGGTAGGTTTTATTACATCCAAGAAATCGATGATGGCAGACGTAGAATCAGTACACATATTTTTGTCTGAAACCGCAATAAAGTATTTGCCCGTTTTCAAATTCTTGAATACTGAATCCGATTGTGAAATTGCAGCATTCAACTTAAAGTTATAGGGTTTCGAACCACCGACTGTGCTAAACGCTAATTCTCCTTTCGTATCATTTATACACGTATTATTCCCGATTGATTTTAAACTTAACTTTAATTTTGATGGTTCCCAAATGCGCAAAGTATCTGAAACTATACATTGGTTTGCATCGGTAACTTTAAACGAATAATTTCCAGGATCAGCAGATGTAACATTCTGAGTAGCAGCATATAAATTCCCATTTTGATCCGACCATTCATACGAAAATGGAGAAGTGCCTCCAGATACCGTTAACGACATTGAACCTTTTGTGCCAAAACATTCTGCATTAATTGCCTTTTTGGAAACCGAAAGTTTAGATGGTTGATTAATTGATACCGTTGCAGAATCCTTACAATTGTTATTGTCGCGCAGTATAACTTTGTAGTTTCCAGAGGCTAAATTTTTGTTTGAAGCTGTTGTAGAACTATATCCTGAGGGACCAGTAACTGAGTAAGACCAAGGAAATGTGCCTCCCGATGCCAACAACGTTAAAGATCCGTCTGTACCTCCAAAACACTTAACATTCGAAGAGCTTTGCGAAAGTACCAATTGGCTTGGTGCGGTTATAGAATAGGTTCTATTCAAACTACATCCATTGCTGTCTAATATGGTTACAGAATAGCTACCAGACTTCAAATTCTGTATCTTATTTGAAGATATTGAATTTGACCAACTATATACATAGGGTTTTACTCCACCTGAAACAGTTAACGTAATGGATCCTGAAGCATTTCCGAAACAGTTATTGTTCGTAATTAAAGGTGTAACTGAAAGTGCTGCCGGCTCTGAAACTACAGTTGTAAATTGTGCAATACAACCAGAGGAATCCGTAACTTGTAGTGTGAATGATCCTGCAGTTGCATTGTTTATGTTCAATGTGCTCGCAAAATAGGAATTCGGTCCAGTCCAAGCAGCAGAATACGGTGATCTCCCACCTGTAACGGATGTTTCCAAAATACCATCAGCGCTTCCCTTACATAATGTAGCTACTTTCTTGGTTAAGGTTAATTTCAAGCTATCGGGACGAACGATCACCACTGAATTTACTGCTGAACACTGTGTTTGAGTGTTTGTTACTTTCAGATGATATAACCCCGGACCTAATGAATTAATATTCTTTGAATTCGACGAAAATCCTGAAGGTCCTGTCCACGAATAATTGAACGAATTTCCTAGGGTTTTAATCGTTTTTGGGGATGCTTGTCCGTTATTTAAACCGGAACAACTAATATCCACATGATCAATAGAAACTTCCAAACTATCTTGATATCCTAAAACGGACATCGAATCCACCTTACATCCCAAAGAATCAGAAATGCGCAAATAAAAGGTTCCAGGCGCCAAATAATTTGCTACAGATTGATTGAAACTACCCCCTATAGAATCCGTCCAATGATAGGATAATTTACCCGTACCACCTGAAGCAGTTGCTGTAAGCTTACCATTGCTCGAGTAGATACATGTGGGTTGAACCGCTGAAATATTAATTATTATTGGGGATGGTTGATTCACTGTAACTAAAACACTATCCGCTGCACCTGCACTATCTTTGGCCACTAGAGTATACGAACCTGAAGGTAATTGAGAAAGTTGTGCGTTTAATAAAGGGATTCCCAGATAACTAAACACTACTGGACCATGATTTCCAGATGCTTGAATTTTAATGGAACCATCAGAACCTCCAAAACACGTTACGGATTTAACCTGTGTTGTCAGGCTTAAAGATTGAGCTGAGGCCTTGTGGAATGTCCGTCCCCCGAAAATAAAAAAAATAAGTATAATAGATCGAAAAAAACGTTTGGGGAGCATCATTTTACAATGGTAACTTTTTGGTCAAACTGAGCTTGTTTACCGTAAATATCGGTCACAAACAATACGAGTTCATATTCACCAGCAGGTAATTCTTCAGATCCGTTGTAGAGTTTTCCATTCCAAGAATCTTCAATATTCTTGGACTCGAACACCCGTATTCCTTCGGAATTGTAAACTATCCAATTGGCTGCTCTCACTGAATGGTGATTTCCTCGAACATGGTATTCGTCGTTAAATTGATCATCATTCGGAGAAAAAGCCGTCGGTAATAATATGTTATAATCAGGCCAAACCTGAATGGTTCTAGAAAACGTATCTAAACAACCTTCAGTAGAAGCCACAACCAATCGAACCTGGTATAATCCCGTATCTTGGTAAGTATGCTTCACTTCATAATCGTAATAAAAATCAGAACCGTCGTTCATGTCCCACTCATAGGTAGAAGCATTAGTACTTGAATCCAAAACATAAATCTCAGGATTCAAAATCGTTGCTCTTTCAGTTAGGATTGTAAAATATGCTTCTGGATTGCTATACACTTCGGTAGAATCCAAGAAACCAGCAAAACATCCTTTATCGGAACTCATTTCCAATCGGATGTAGTACTTTCCAGGTCTGCGATAAGTTTGGGTTGGAACCGAGTCCGCAGAGTTCCCCCCATCGCCCAAATCCCATTGATAATTTACAATTCTTCCAGAAGATATACTCGCATTTGAAACAATATCCGAAGGCTGATTTACACAAACTGGACTAATTGAAAGAGCAGCCTCTGGTGTTGGGTTCACAATTATCGACATCCTTGCAGTATCTGAACACAATGAATCATTTTCTACTGTTAATTCTACTGTGTAACTACCCGCTTCTGTGTAGAATTGGTTTATGTCAGACCCTGTTCCAAATGACCCATCGCCAAAATCCCAGAATTCATCGGGATTGGAGAAACTTGAAGATATATTGCTGAAGTAAAAATCGTTTTCGGCCAGACATTGTGAATTATTGTTCACGGCTATTCGAGCTTGAGGAATTTCATTTACGATGGCAAATCGAATTGCTGTATCCGTACAACCATACTTAGTTTTTGATACCAGCGATACTCGATATTTACCAGGTTGAATAAAATGGGGAGTTAACGTATCTGTATTTGTAACAATTTGCTTATCGAATAACCATTCATTAAACACTCCAACCGTTTTATTTGAAACGTCGTAGAACTCAAAGGTTTGTTGATTAAAACAAGCTGAAACCGTATTCTGCAGGAGGTTAGCTTCAGGCATTTCTACTACCTTTACAAATCCAAAACTCGTATCTGTACATAAGTTTTCCGTGGTTGTAATCAGTTCTACTCTAAAAGTACCAGTATCGCCATATTCAAACACCACTGGAGTTGATGTGTACATAGTATCAATATAACCGTTGCCAAAATTCCAACTCAAAATGGCAAAGCGCGATCCGTCTACTCGAGATTCATTTCCAAAATTGAATAAATTGCCTCGTAAACATTGCAACGTGTCTAAAATAACCAATTTAGATTCCCCTTGAGGATACACTTCAATAGGTTTCTCAGTTGAATCCGAACATCCCTCTGATGTTGTTCCAATTAATTTCAATCGGAACTTCCCAGATTCAGCAAATTGATGTTGGAATAACGTATTATTCATTTGAGTTCCATCAGAAGACAACCACCTGTAATTCACGGATTCTGAACCTACATATTGAGATTGATTATCCGCAACAAACGAATTATTTAGTAAACAAGATGCATTGCGATTTAATGCGAATTGAATTTTAGGCAAATTCGTAACTCGTACCTGTTGAATTAAGGTATCAGAGCAACCAAATGCTGAGGATGTCACTAATTTTACCAAATAACTTCCCGCTTTAGAATAGGTGTGTCGACCAAATTCCGTATTTGAATAACTGACATCACCGAAATCCCAGAAAGAATTGAATTTACCTTTGGAAATACTGGTTTTATTTTCAAAAACAAAGTCGTTGTTGTTAATACATTGAACTGAATCCGACACTTCAAATTGCGTTCTAGGGTGCTCATCAATCCGAACATTAGAACTTATAGAATCGGCACAACCATCAGAACTGACAACTCTTAACCTAACGGTATAAACACCAACAGCAGAATAACTATGATTTACTTTACTCATGGTAGAATTACTTCCATTCTGAGTATTTCCATCCCCAAAGAACCAGTACAATTGTCCATTACTTTTCGGCAAATACGACGTACTAGTCCAAGAAAATTTCTGACTTCTTAAACATTGTTCTGCATCATTAACCGTGAAGGCCGCTTTAGGAACATCGAAAATCTGAACATCATGTTTTGCAGAATCCATGCAACCAAAATTGGTTTTTCCCGTTAATCGAACGATATATTTCCCAAAAGAAGAATATGAAACTACAGGAGAAGTTCCTGTTGATTTTTGATTATTACCAAAATTCCAATCGTATGCAATGCTTCCATATTTTACCGTAGAAACATTCGACATGGTGAATCGATTGTCGGTAAAACACTGAGCTGAATCAGCTATATCAAATCCGATCACGGGTTGCGGGTAAACAATCACCGATTTTTTTAAACTATCTATGCAACCGAGAGAAGATTTAACTGTAAGTGCTACCGTAAACGTATCATCTTGGGTGTAATTCCACTTGGGATTCTTTACCGTTTGCTGATTCGAGTTTCCTAAATCCCAAACATAGTTTAGTGTTCCACCTTCTGAAGCTATGGTACTGTTATTGGTAGCCTCGTATGAATTGTTTGTCAAACACTGATTGTTGGAATTAATAGCAAAAGATGGTATTGGCTGAGGGAAAATTCGAATCGTACTGGTAAAACTATCCCGACAACTGTTGGTTGAAGTTGCGATTAATTTAACCGTGTATTTACCAGTTAAATCAAACGATTTTTTTACGCTTTTACCAGTATCTGATTTTCCATCTGAATACACCCATCGATAACTAAGCGCAGCACCATCAGAATTACTACTTATGCTGCTGAAATTAAATTCATTTTTATACAAACAACTAGCCGTATCGGATCTAAGAAATGCTACACTGGGTTTAGAATGTACTGTTACCCATTTTGAACTGGTGTCTTCACAGTTGCGGTTAGAAATCGCCTTCAAAACTACTTTGTACTTTCCAAAAGCAGAATAAGTATTTGAAGGACTTACAGATGTACTACCCGTACCATTTCCATAACTCCAAACATACGAATTAGTACCCGACGAAATAGTGGAGTTGTTGGTGAAGTTGAACTGATTATTTGTTAAACACTGTTGAGTGTTATTAATTGTGAAATCAGCTTGTGGTTGAGGATAAACTACAATCTGCTTAGAAAGAGAGTCACTACATCCTAAAGTTGACTTGGCAATTAATTTTATGGTGTATGTTTTTACTTCAGAAAAAGTTCGAGAAGTGTTCGTAGAATTTGAAAAGGATGAATCCTCATATTTCCAATCAAAATTCATACTTCCACCACCAAATGCAATGCTGGAGTTATTCTTGAATTCAAACAGCTGATTGTTTATACATTGCCCTGCTTGATTAATTGCAAAATCGGCTTTCGGATCAGCATGAACCGTGACTTTTTGCGAGGAGCTATCAGCACAACCGTTGCTATTGGTTGCTTTCAGTCGCACATTATAAACACCAGCATTGACAAAACTCTTTATCGGATTTGTGGATGTACTGCTGCTACCATCCCCAAACTGCCATAAATACTTAATATTCTTGCCATTCAATGCGGAAGTTTGGTTTAGTAATTTAAATGTATCAACGCTGTTGCATTGAGTGTTGGAATTCGATAAAATGAATGTGGTTTGGGGGGATGCAATTACCGAAACGGTTTTTTTCAACGAATCAACACAACCAAATTGAGTAGTTCCCAATAATCGAACGGAATAAAAACCGTAGTTGGTGTAAGAATACGTAGGATGTGAATTCGTTGAACTATTACCATCACCAAAACGCCATTGGTAACTTACCGTTCCTCCTCCACTTACAATAGAACTATTATTATAAAACCCGTACGAATTACCCACCAAACATTGTGTATCGGTGTTAACCGTGAATGATAAATTGGGTTTGGGTAAAACTCGTATGTTTTGAATTAACGAATCTACACAGCCAAAACTGGTTTTAGATATTAATTTTACTTTATAACTCGAGGCTGCATTGTATTTTTTATTTGCAACAGAACTTGAATTTGAAATACTGCCATCCCCCAAATCCCAAACTCTCGATAAGGATCCTCCGCCACTAGTAACAGTAGAATTATCAGTAAAATTATATGACTGTTGATTTACACATTGATCCTGTGTGTTGATTGAAAATTGGGCAACAGGTTGCGGCCTAACCGTAACCTGCTTAAACAAGGTATCCGTGCAACCGTTAGTGTTTAAGATTATCAAACGAATCAACTTTACGCCTGCGTGCTTGAACGAATGGGTCGGATTCTTACTTGTAGCAGTATTAGAATCCCCAAAATCCCAAAAATAGGACAAGCTCGAAATACCATTATTGGGATTTGAGTTATCCGTAAACGAAAACAAATTACCCGACAAACATTGTGAGTTATTGTCGACTTCAAAATCAGTAATTGGGTTAGGTGTAATGTTAATCCATTGAGTAGAACTGTCTTGACATCCAAACGAATTGATTACCTTATGTTTAACCAAATACTTACCAGAGCTACCGTAAGAATGTTGGGTAGACTGCGCGGAATTAAATGATTGAGTTGTTCCATCAAAGAAGTTCCAAGTTACATTTTGAATGCTACCGGAATTGGATTTACTTGAATCTTTAAACTCTATCAAATTTCCACTAAAACAGGTGTTTTGTGTGTTTGTTCCAAATTTCGATGTTGGATTCTTCCAAATATTAAATGCAAATGAAAGAGTATCAACACAATTTAAGTTATCAGTTAAATAGATAAAACCTGTTTTGGTTCCTGAACTATTATACTTTTTTGTAATGGTTACGCCTTGAGAAAGTGAATTGTCGGAGAAACTCCACTTAACTCCTTTAATTCCACTTTTACCCGAATTACTTGCTTGTAAAATTGACGTAGTAGTCAAACATGAATCTTTACTCAGATAGGCAAATTTTGTTTGAGGTTTGGGATTCAATTTAATGGTTTTCACGATAGAATCTTTGCATCCATATTGTGTCGTAGAAACCATCTTTATGCTATAAGTCCCCTCTGAATTATATCCTAAAACAAAATTGGAAGAGTTGGATTTGGATTTGCCATTTGCAGCAATCCAATCTGCCCTTAAACTTCCTCCTCTGCTTGAAACTTTTGAAGTGTCAGTAAGAATAAACTGATTGTCATTGGCACATTGAACCGCATTGTTGATAGAAAATGCTGCTACTGGTTCGGGTTTGATTTCAATCTGTCTGACCATCGTATCCAAGCAATTCTCATCGTTTTTAACAATCAATTGGACGTTTTTAACCCCTGCCCAAGAATACGATTTACTTGGATTTTTTAACGATGAAACAGTAGAATCACCAAAATTCCAGGTATATATCAAACCTGAATTTTGTGTTTCCGATGTAGAAGAATTTGTAAATTGAGTAAGGTTCGAATGCAAACATTGCAACGCTAAATCTTCAGTAAATAGACTTTGGGGATTGCTCTTAACTCGTAGTGTTTTCCAAGCTGTGTCTATACACCCCAAGGAATTCATTACTTCCATCCTTACGGTATAATTTCCCGTATCACTATAGGTATATTGTGGATTCGCTTGAGTACTTCCCGATTTACCATCCCCGAATAACCAAGAATAATTCTGATTTACACCCGAGGATGTAGTAGAGGTTTGGTTAAATTGAAAACGATTTCCCACCAAACAAAGGGAATCATCAGCAATTACAAATTGGGCAACTGGATTGTGATAAACCGTCCATGATTTTTGAACCGTATCCGTACACCCATTCGCATTGGCAATGATCACCTGAGCCGTTTGAACACCAGAAGAACTGAAAGATTTCTCAAAAACTGAATCTTGAACCACCGTCAAGTCACTGAAACTCCATTGTACGTTTGAAATACTAGGTGATTTAATATCAATCACTTTGAACTTCCAAGCATTATTCAAACATGAATCTGCATTCAATTTGCTAATCAAAGCTTGGGGTTTGGATTGTAATAAAATACTACCTTCAATCGAATC
The DNA here is from genome assembly GCA_964415065.1 of uncultured Rhizobium sp. Classification (GTDB taxonomy): domain Bacteria; phylum Bacteroidota; class Bacteroidia; order NS11-12g; family UBA955; genus VMCP01. The sequence continues at coordinate 33,256 of CAYPYX010000008.1, read as the reverse complement.
TTTACATCCCAGAGAAGTTGTTGTAACCAATTGAACCACCGTAGTTCCTTTATTGGAATAGCTTACTTGAATGGGTGAACCCGAACCGGTCTTCCCTTGTCCCAAATTCCAGAAATAACTCAGTGTCCCTCCTGTTGATTTTATCGTTGAAGTAGAGGTAAATTCGAACTGATTATTATTCTCGCACTGTGCGGTATCATTGACCGTAAATGATGGAACCGACTGCGGATATACTTGCAATATTGAAGTTGATGTATCTCTACAACCGTGGATGTTGTGTACAATCAATTGTATATTCCGTGTGCCATCACTGTTGTATTTTTTTTCGGGGGATGTATTTACGGATTGTGTTGTATCTCCAAAATCCCACACATAATCCAATGCAGAATTTACGGTATTTGAAACACTGCTATTACTGAATTTAAATTCATTGCCCTTAAAACATTGCAAACTATCGTTGATGGTAAACTGTGCTTTAGGCATTGGGAAAACCCTAATGTTCTGTTGCAACGTATCAGCACAACCATAACCATTTTTAGCAATGAGAATAACCGGGTAAGTTCCTGTGTCATTATACACATGATTAACCGTACTACTCGATCCGATTGTATCTCGCTCACCATCCCCAAAAACCCAATAATTAACTATACTAGAAGCTGCATATTTATAGTTGGTAATATCTTTAAATTCAAATTTATTTCCTTTCAAACACTGCTCATCGACATCAATTACAAAATCAGCCCAAGGGTTTTCATATACACGAATATTTCCGGTTACAGTGTCTTTACAACCTGCGGAATTGGAAACAACTAATTGATAATTTTTCAATCCTTCTGTGGCAAAAAACTTCAACAGCGTTGAATCTGAACTCTGGGTATTATCCGAAAAGTCCCAAAGTACTGACGTCGGTTGTGCTTGATTTAAATCGCGAACCTTCAGCTGAACTCCTGAATTCAAACAAGAATCATTTATTACGACGGTTTGAATCAAAGGCTTTTTCACTATTTCCAATTGAATCGAAGCACTATCCGTACAACCAAAAGTGGAGGTTGCGATCAATTTAACAACAGGATTCGACACTGAGCTATACAACGCACTCGGCGTTTGGGCGGTATCTGAGGTGCCATTTCCAAATATCCAATTCCAACTCAATCTTCCTTCGCCGATAGCAATATTACTCAAGTTAGTAAATTGGGCGTTTCCATTATTTTCGCACAATTGAGAATCGTTAACGCTGAATTTAACGGTAGGCATTCCATAAACCCGCACGGATTGCAAAGCTGTATCCGTACAACCATGAATATTGGTCGTAACCAATTGAATTTCGTAATTTCCTTTGGAATTATAGGTTTTATTGGGGGATGCAGCACTGCCACTATTTCCATCTCCATAATTCCATGCATAAATCAACGAAGCATTATTCGAGTTGGATATAGAATTCTGAGTAATTTGAAATGCATTTTGACTTAAACATTGAGTGGTATCATTTACTATAAAAGTCGCCTTCGGATTGGGTGCAACAAAAATTTGAGCCAGTTGTGTATCCTTACATCCTCGTTGATCAATTATCGATAATCTAACGGTATATTTTCCTGAATCCGCGTAATGAATTTGAAACGTGTCCGAACTATTTTTGGTAGTTGTCAAACCATTTCCCCAAGCAACCTTCCACTGATTGATATTGGTTTCACCTTGTAGGGATTGGTCAGAAATGCTAAACACATTTTGATTTAAACACACCTGCGTTGCACTAGCAAGAAATTGTGCTGTGGGTTCTTGAATTACGTGAAGTTGATTGTTTGTAGAATCTTTGCAACCATAAGAACTCGTAACCGTTAACCATGCACGTTTATAACCAGTTAAATTAAATGCTTTAATAGCAGTATCTTTACGCGTATTGAGGGATGTAGCCGCGCTTGACTCCCATCTCTGCTTGATATTATTGTAATCCTCAAATCTCCAACGTAAATCAAGATTTCCACCACCGAGATTAATACTTGATCGACTGGAAACCCGAAAAGAATTCCCCGTGAAACAAAGAGCCGAGTCAATCAATTGAATTTCCGCAACCGGCATTGGGGCAACCATGATGCGTTTTACAATTGTGTCTTTACAACCATATTTATTGGTGGCAATTTGCGTTACCCAACGCGGTCCAGAGGAATTGTAAATATTAATTGGATTGGATTTCGAGGTAAACGATGAGTCACCCATATCCCAATACAAACTCAAGGAAGTTGAATTTTTAATACTAGACTTGGATGTTGAATTGAATACAAACTTCTGATTTGAAGAACATTGAGCGGTATCGTTTACCGTGAAGTTGGCCGTTGGATTGTTAGCAACATACACTTTAACCGTATCCGATTGAACGCAACCTTTATTGTTCTTTACGGTAATTGAAGCATAATACGCACCAGAGTCTGAAAATGACCATCTCAAAGTATCTGAACTTGAAGTTTGATTGGATAATGAACTTCCCCAAAGATTCCAAATTTCAGAAACAATGGAATATCCCGCGCTTTCTTTACTTCGATTAATGAATTCAAAATGATTACCGCGAATACATTGCAGTTTGGATGAGGTGAATAATGAGTCGTTTAATCCTCTGCAATTGTATGATGTTAATGGAATGCTACTGGATAAGTATTCACTAAAAAGAGTACTCGTTAAATCTTTATCCGACTTTGATTCTCCTTGAAAAATCCGAAAATGATAGGTTTTCCCATTTTCCAATCGTCCTTCTTTGAATCGATAACCATAAACTCCCGATGTTGCAGAAATGGAATCGTACTTGATGGGATTTTTCAAATCGTCACTAATTTCTAAGAACAATTTAGATTTGTATTCCGGTTGCCAAATTCTAGCGAACACGAAAAAGGTATCGGCATCCTTTGAAATTGAATCCAAACTTGGTAACGTTACGGAAAACTCGCTCTCTATGGCTCCCATTTCTGGTTGTGTTCCAGTAGGATTGGGTCTAGATGTGCCATTAAAGTCCTGTGATAAGGATACAGCGCTACTAGCTCTTGCAATAACAGGCGATTGATTACTTGGAATCAATGTACCACTTACAAACTTAGGTTCGGCAGAAATATTTCCTGCACCCGACCATCCCCCAAAAACATTCGAATAACTTACGTTAATTTGATTGGTACTGCCCGAAATCAATGAACTACCAATGGTTGTATGCGACGTGTTGGAAGAAGAATAAAGAATAGAATTTTTAATGTTTAACTCACCACCTGTTAGCACAATACACGTGTCAGCAGTCGATAACGTGTTACTATAAAACGTGGAGAACTGCAAATTCAATGTTGATTGCAGGATTTTAATCAACGATGGACCCGCTTCCTGTGTAAAAATACAATTTTGTGCCAGTGCAACACCCGAACTGGAACCCTTTAAATACAAAGAGGATCCAGCTAAATCAGCGTTATTGTTTGAAAATACAAGATTTTGTAGAAACAGCGTATCAGAAGTAGAAGTCTGAGCATAAATACCCGCTCCAATGGTGGATTTTCCTTGGGAAAGTGTTAAACCTGAAATCCGAACTTTCTCTGAACCGGAGGTTTGAATTTCTAAGATTCTGTGGGTTGAGTTTCCAGACAATTCCGTTTTGAAAATTTCTGAAGTATCACCATTCAACAGCCATTTCGATGACAGTGTTATACTTTTATCAATGGATATCCCATCAGTATATGTGCCCTGACTTAAAAGTATCGTATCACCATTTTGTGCACGATTTAAGGCAAACTGAACCGTTTTAAATGGCTCACTTGAAAACCCTAACCATTGATTATCACTACCCGTTGTATGAATCCACCAAATTCGGTTGGATGTCAAACTGAATGTATCCGAAAAATCGCCAAATATACCTACAGAGTCCACCGCTCTTAAGGTATATGAATACAAATTACCAGCAACTGCGAGGGTATCTGTAAAATTCAAACTATTTGTTGAATCGTACAGCGAAAAGCTACCATTATTTACACTTCTAAAAATTTGAAAATATTGAGTAGAATCAGCAGATTGTGTCCAACTAAAATTTACTCTGTGTGGACCGCTTTTTGAATTAATTTTAACTGGCTTACCTGGAGCTGCCCATAAAAATGAAATCCAACTTAAAATTACCCACAGAGTAACCAAACGAGAGACTTCTCTTTTTAACAAAGAAGCCTTATATAACTGGATAATCGTTGTATATGAAGGAATTGAATTTCTCAAGAATAAAAAGCTTTAAAATGGGCAAACAATATTAAGAAAATTTTAGTTGATATACACTATTCCATTTTTAGAATTCTCTTTAGGTTAGATTTAATTATCGCTATTTTTCTAAAAATCGAAAAACATTGAAAATGAAAAAGTATGTTTGTATGATAAT
>CAYPYX010000008.1:23236-28772 GCA_964415065.1 uncultured Rhizobium sp. | reverse complement strand
ATTTTTCTAAAAATCGAAAAACATTGAAAATGAAAAAGTATGTTTGTATGATAATTTACACCAAGTTCAATGATCTCTAGGTTCTCTCTTTGCAAAAAATCCATAGTCGCGAGTAGTTTTTTCGTTTTTAGCGGATTGAGTTTTTCTTTATTGCATGGACAGTTCCCTACTTTCAGACAACAATTTGCTCAACGCTCGTTGTTGAATCCCGCTTTGATTGGCACCTCTCAAGTAAATCAACAAGATGCCGTGAGAATTGGATCAGGCACAAAAGCTCAATGGTTGGGGATTTCTTCTCGATTAGCTACCCAAAATCTAGCTTTTGACATGCCCATATCAAACACCAATATGGCTTGGGGTATCAATTTATATGCTACCGATTTGTATTCTGGATCTGAAAATCAATCTAAATACAGTCACTTTTCAGCAAGCGCTCAATACGCATACTCCATACCCATAAAAAAATCTCGATTACGTGCAGGATTGTCGTTGCAATATTCCAGTTTTTCATTTGGAAAAGATCGATTCTTATGGGAAGACCAGATAAATGCCAGCAATACGGGCTTTGTATTGCCCACTCAAGAGCCATTAAACAAACTTACTCGTAACGTTTTTCATGCCTCTGCAGGTATTATGTATTTTAACACCAGAGGTTTTATTGGAGTTTCAGCTTACAACATTAACGAGCCTAAAATTGGTTTCTACGATGAAAATTCACAAACTATCCCCCTGCGATATTCCGCTGTTGCTGGGTTCAGAATTACCTCTTCAGATGCAAATACTGTGTTGATTCCAAGTGTTAACTACGCATTTCAAGATGGACTCCATTCCACTTCCTTCATGTTAAACACGCAGTTTACCAACTTCCGTGCAGGTGCAGGAGTTCAACAAGCCCGCAATTACGCTCAAACTGCTTGGTCCGTAAATTATTATTTTGGAGCCCGTTACGATCGTTACTATGTAGGGTATTCCAATGATTGGAATCTATCCATGCAAGGACAAGGAATTCCTGTAACGCACGAATTCAGCTTGCTTATCTTCCCCAAAATTTATTCTGGAAGAAGCAAGAATCCCAATCCGATTCCAGAGTTTTAACCCAGTTTGGGAGCAGCCCAAAATACAATTTGTCTGAGCATTGAAATTACTTTTTTAGCTTGTATGCCTTTTCAAAACCGATTCAGAAAATCCTCTTAGGTAATAGTCAATCCTACAACCTAATGGATAAATACAATAAAACGATTGCGATTACTATTCCTGCAAGGCATTTAAACAAATCTTGCACCATGATTACGAATCCTATAAAGTTATCAATAGCCCAACGGCTAATACCTCTTTAAATTGCAAACGAGGTCCCGTTCTGGTTCCCATGGGGTCTAATGCAATTTGAATATCATCGTCGTAAATGAAATGAAGAATCATAGTCGTACTAATATATTCATTCACTTTTAACGTAAACGTGTTTTCAAAATCTACATCAATATTACCGGGTTTGTACAGATAATTGCTGAATAATTCTAGCTTAGATTGTAAACCAATATTTTTAACTATTCGAGGTTCATTAAACACAATTCTCATGTAACCTCCCGTTTCTGAACGGTGTTTCTTTCCAGGAGAAAGCATAGCTCCTGTGAAATAATCATACTTAGCCGCTTCCACACCATAAGCACCTTGGTCAGCTAAATTTTGATCTAAAACAAAGGTGTTTTTCGAAGTAACAGGACCCAAGAAAACCGATAGTTTAGACGAAGGATTGTAATCGAATCCGAGTGAAGCAACTACATACCCAGGTGCGAAAAATCGAGAAATAGGTACCGTATCAAATTCCGACATATATCCAGGTTGAAACTGGGTAGAAGGCGTTAATAGTGCCGTGTAATACCAAGATTTACTCGCTTTTTTTCCTATTTTCGTCGTAATTTCAAATCGGTCATCATTTTTAAACCATCTACCGGAGGTTCCTTGCAACATCAATCCATATCCCGCATCCAATGTTGATTCCCAAGAAAAAGTCTCAGAAATATAACTTAAGCTCATGTTGAGCATGGTGGAAAGCGAAATGGAATTTTGTCCCCCTCCTTGCCAGTTGCTGAATTGACTTTGACTCGTATTTATAGTAGAACTTCCTTGAAACGTCCAAGTTCCTTTAGGTGTTGCCGTAGTTTGAGCCATTCCATCATTAATAGGTAAAGAAGTGTCTGCAAATGCAGTGGAATTATCCAACCCAGAACCTGTAGAATCCAACAAACCTAAGGAAGCAGAGTCACTCATTGGCACCGTCGAATCACCCGAAACCACCTGTGCATTTGTTTCCGCGAAAAAATATCCCAAGAAAAAAAGCAAAAAAAGCGATCGGGTAAAATAAGAAAAGGAAGTGTATTTGAGGTTCGACATAATGGGGAAACCATACAATGTTAAAACGAATGTTCTGTTTATCCAAAAATGTGATAAAAAATTAATCAGAGAATTATTGCGGAAAACGCAACTTCCCAAGTTAAAAAACAGAATAATTAGAAACCCAAGTAATTTAGCACCAATTAATGTCCTGGACCCCAAGAACCTGCTGGAGGCCTTCCACCAGGATACATCATCTGCATACGTTTCAAATCAGGATTATCCATAGGATCCTTTCCACCGTTGAGTTTACGAATATTGTACGTAACATTCAACATGATATAACGGGTCAACACCTGAGTTCTTACGTCTTCGTAATAGGTATTGGTAATATTTCGTGAAAATGCCTTATTCTGATTCAACAAATCGTAAGCAGTAAAGCGCATATCCCACTGATTTTTCTTACCGAATTTCCTTCCCAACGAAGCATTCCACAAGTATATGGTTTGGTTGTAGAAATTACCACCCAATCCATCCCAGATTTGCTGGGTAATATCACTTCCAATAACCCATTTTCCTTTAGGCATGAAATTGACTCTCAATTGAGTGCTTTGTGTGAAATATGAACTGTTCAAATTCTTTTGGAATGTATTGGTTACCTGCGTAATAGCAGAATTACTATAAATACTAAAATCAACTTTTGAGCTGATATTTGAACTCAAGGAAATTCCCAAATTGGCACTTGGACTTTTGCTGTAATTGCGTATCGGCTCCGAATTTCCCAATTGTATCATGGAAGGATTTTCACTAAATCGCAATCCACCATTCAAATTCGAATTCACTTTACCTTTAAATAAGGGCTTACCATAGTTAAAAAACGCTCTTAAGCTGTATGCACCGTTCATATTAATAGGCTTGGATAATTGTCCACCCGGCGCCAAATATATAACTGAATCTCCCGCATTAATACCAACACGTTCTCCATTGGGAATAATGGTTAATGTTGAGATTTGATTGTTGGTTAAGGTTCCATCAAACATTAAAAAATAATTGGTTCCTTTCTTCGAATCCATATCAAAGTATCTGAAAAATAAACGATGTTGATAATCCTGAACCAACTTAGAGTTTCCCGATGTCAATTGTAATGGATTACTATTATCTACCACATCTTGCAGTTGATCCACACTCGGAGCATTATTGGATGTGCGATAATTCAATCGATAATTTTTTCTCATTCCTCCATTGGAGCGCAAACTAAATGTAGGCAACAGTGAACGAAATGTTCTATTTAATTCTCCTTCTCGGGGGAAGGTTTGATCGCCGGTAAGTTGAGCAATTTGAGCATCCAATCCAGCAGTTATTCGAATCTTATAGTTCTTATACTGGTAACGAACTCCAGTTGCTTGGCTTATATAACCATTGGTAAATTTATTAGAAAGTAACGTATCTAACAAATACTCATACATGCCTATCGGAGCCAGTTGCATGTAACGATAATTCAAACGATCTGAACTATTTTCATTTACACGCGAATTGTACTCTAGGCTAAATCCATGATTACTGTCTAGTTGTTCAGTAAACTCCAATTCAGTGCGAAATGAACCATTCAATTTCCCAGTCACCGTTCTTTGAAACAATTCTGTAGTATTGGATGTAGCAGAATTGTACAAACTGTTGCTTAAACGGTTTAATCCTGAGTAATCATTTAGACTCGGTACTAATTCTAGCGACAAACTTCTTCCTTTCTTTTTAAAAGAATGCATCCAATTTAATTGGATACTGGAATTATAACCATCGTTATTGCTTACATAATCGTTGATTTGAAGGGTTGAATCAACCACCGAATTGTTACTTATCAGCGACAAACCAACCAACGGATTTTTCAAACCGCTGTGCTGAAATGTAACACGGGGTTGAACAATTACCATGTTATTACTATCCGGTTTCCAAGTTAATCGCATGTTGAATCGATGATTCCGATTGTGAGTCATGTTATTTGCATCCTGATTATACGTCAAATTGGAAGCATTCTCACCAGTAATGAAATACCGGGTAGTTGTATTCAAATTAGAATTATCAGTGTTATTTAGAAAATAGCTGGCGGTAACATCGACTTTTTTGCCCCACTTATCGGAATAATTCAAACCCAGCATTGAAGTAGTTGTAATTCCATTTTGTCCTCCCACAAAAAAATCTGCAGCTCCAGACGGTGGACCACCACCTCTATTTCCACCGGCGCGCATTCCGCCGCCTCCTCCCATCACACTCATAATATCTTCTACGGCAAAATTTTGTTCATTGATATTGTTAGTTTGAAACAAAACAGAAAGTCTACGATCGCCTTTGAATGTATTGTATGTAACCCCGGAATGATATTTAATATCGTCTCCGCTTCCTTCAATACTCTTTCCACCGCCTACAAACACTTTTCCGAAACTACCTTTTTTGAAACCCATTTTAGTAATAATATTCAGGGTCTTTGTGGTATTCCCGTCATCGAATCCCGTAAACTGACTTTGTTCGGATTGAGCATCAAAAATTTGTACTTTGGCAATAGCATCTGCAGGTACATTCTTTAATGCTGCTTTCGGATCGTCGCCAAAGTAAGGTTTACCATCCACCAACACGCGACGTACTTTTTCTCCTTGGGCTTCTACTTCACCGTTGTTCGTAGTAACACCAGGCATTTTGCGTACTAAATCTTCTGCGGATGCATCGGGGTTGGTTTTAAAATTAGCTGCGTTAATTTCAGTGGTATCACCTTTTTGTTCCACTGCTTTTGTGGTAATATCCACCGCATCAATCTTTTCTGAAGATTTCAATATGGTAAGTGCAGGAAATGTTAGGGTTAACCCGGCATCTGCTCGCTCCCGAGATGGATTATCAAACTGCCACAACGTCTCAAAGTCTTCCTTAGAAACACGCAATAAGAAACCTGCCGTTCTCATGGAAATACCTGTAGATGGATTTCGCATTTTCATGAGAAGTTCTCTAGACAAAACACCGGAGTAATTCCCAGTGCCATCGGTTTTAAACGTCCCTAAATTCAATCCGTATTGAGCAATATTCTGTGCTAATTCTATTTCTGTTTTGGGATTACCATACAATGAATCTTGCTTGTAAGCATATAATTCTACCTGTGCTTGAGCCACAGGCATTGCATTTCCATCCAAAATTTTACCTTTTACTGTAACGGAAAATCCAC
>CAYPYX010000008.1:0-23136 GCA_964415065.1 uncultured Rhizobium sp. | reverse complement strand
AGTTATACATCCCAACACCAGCCAAACTCCAAATACTATTTTTCTCATTTAATTTTAACTCAACTTATTTTATTCACCTATCTAAAACTGCAAAGTCCAACTTTTCCACGATATCTCAATGCTACATCCAAGCAATTGAAATTAATCCACCATTCTTCTATTTTGGGTAAGTAACTGATTTTTGAAATTCAACAACTCCGGATTTCTTCAATAACCTGCTTTAACCTATTCTTTAGACGTATTACAATGCGTTTCGTTTAATTCACCTCACTTTTTTTAAAACATTCTCCAAATGCGTTTCAACAACCAGATTAACCATTACATCCGGCTTGTGTCGCTCTGCCCAATCGGTGTTCATGCCGTATTTCCATTCATCAAATATGAATAAACTTCGACCACAACTTTCAGCTAATTCATTAATCATATCCGATCCAAAAGAATCTCGTATGAATAATATATCCGCAAGTGTAGTGTCTTTATTATTGAATCGCATTTGATACTCCCAAGCATTAGAAAATTGCGGGGTTTCACACTCATAATTAGGAACTTGGATTGCTTGACGTTCAAATAGCGGAACTAACCAATATTTCGGTTCTGTTAATGCACCACTTAATCCCGTAAACTGAGCAAGATTTCCTGAATAACCATCTTGTTTATCTAATCGGTATCTTGAACTTTTGGGATTTCCGGGAAGTTTTACTTTTATGCCATCGCGATGCATTTGATTGACTAACGCGGCATGACCGTGCCAAGCACCCAATGGATTCCAATGATTATCTGTTTTGTAAAACACTTGGATAGGGTACCAGTTTTTTCGTGCTTTTATAAGTTCACTTCGCGTATCAACAATATGTAAACTCGGATCGCGTTTGCGTAAATATTCAATCAATATATCCGTTCTGTTCTTTCGCTGCAATCCAATTACCGCATCGGGTTGTAAATCGCCATAAATACTCTGTTTAGCTGGAAATATCACAAAGTAATATTCCATTCCTTTTGATTTACAAAATGCTCTACGATCATTGAGTTCTCGGTAAAATGAATCCAACTCCAATTCCGTAAATCGAGCATAACCATTGTAAGTGGCTAATTCATTCCCCGTAAAAAACATCCAGCCGTCTTTACCAAAATATACATCTCGAGGCAGTGGTGATTTCTGAAATACATTCAAATTCATTTTACCGTACAATCGCATGAATTCGGATCGAAGTCCAAATTTATCTGACATCCAACGATCTACTTTATCCGGAAAAGAATCGTAATTATCTAAGGTTAGATCTTTCCAACCTGGACGTGCAGCCAACGTCCGATTTTCAATATTGGTATTGTCTATCCATTGAGTAAACTTATTCACCCACGGAAATAACACACTAAACCCGAGCAATACCAGTAAGACAAAGCCCGGTTTTTTCATGTTGGTTCGAACAATTAACCAGAATCCAGGAGTTCTGAAACGGGATGTATTGGGATTTTGGAGGGATTTCAACATTTTCAAAAACATAGTTTGTACTTTATACCTAAATCTAAATCCTTATTCACGTTAAAATCTGAAATAAATAAATGGACTGTAAGAACCAGAAATAATGTAGATGGAACATATCCAAAACAAGAAAACATATCCTAAAACTTCCAACCATTCTAGAAATTCAAAACGAAGCTTCAACTGATTCCATTTTGTGCTCCATCCCCATTTTCCATTCCCAAAACCAAACGAAAAATAAATTGCAATTATACTCATTAACCAAAACTCTCTGTTTAGAACATTGGATTGCATGTACAAATGATAATTATCTAATGGTGCAATTCCAAAGCCAAACAACTTTTGATAGAATCCCCAGGTTTGATCCATGCTTTCGGCCCTAAAAGGCACCCATGCCATCATGACCGCAAAAAAGGTAAATCCTATTTTAATCCATTTTGGAATGAATGAAAAATCCCATTTCCACAGTCGCTCTATGGTTAAATAAGCTCCGTGCAAAATTCCCCAAAAAACAAAATTCCAACTTGCCCCATGCCAAAATCCAGTGCATAAAAAAACCACCCATAAATTCAATGCAGTACGGAACTTTCCACCTCGGTTTCCGCCCAAAGGGATGTACAAATAATCGCGAAACCAACTAGAAAGAGAAATATGCCAACGTTGCCAAAAATCCTTGAATCCAGCTGCCAAATACGGAAAATTAAAGTTCTCTGGAAAATGGAATCCAATCATTCGAGCAAGACCTATTGCCATATCGCTGTAGGCCGAAAAGTCAATGTAAATCTGAAATGTGTATGAAAGAATACCTATCCACGCATTCATGGTGGACATATCCGTTAAATAAATGCCCCACATTTCATCCGCTGCGTATGCAAAACTGTTGGCCACCAGAATTTTTTTCGACAATCCGATTAAAAATCGTTTAAATCCGACAATCAAATTGTTTTGAGTTAAATCCCGATGTTCCAACTCTTCTGAGATTTGATTGTATCGAACAATGGGTCCCGCTATTAATTGAGGGAAGAAAGATTTGTACAATAATAGATTCAAGAAATTCCGTTGAGGCGCTACGCTTCCCCGATACACATCTATCTGGTAACTCATTCCGTGAAATGTGTAAAATGAAATACCTATTGGCAATATAATTTCAGGCAATTTAAACGGCGCATGGCCATTTTGAATACCCAAATAATTAATGTTCTCTAAAAAGAATAAAGCGTATTTGAAGTAAAACAGTAACGCTAAATTTACAGCTATTCCCAACCACATCCACCATCGCTTTCCTTGTCCACCAGCTAATAAACCAAATACATAATTAATAGCCGTGCTGAACAACAATAACCAGACATACGAAACGGATTCCCAAGCAAAAAAAATCAAGCTAAAAAAGGTAACTAATGCATTTCTACCGGATTTTGGAACTAGATAATATCCCAATAAAAACACAGGTAAAAACAGGTATAGAAATACCGGGGAATTAAACAACATAACAACAAATATAAGAATACACAAATTATTACTTCGATTTCATTTAAAACAATCCAAAATTTCAGTTGTTATTCCTCCATTGTTTTATCATTTTTCGGTCTAATTATTAATTCGTTTTACTTTGAAATCTACTGCCATTATCTTTCCCAACCAACTCTTTGAATGGCTTCCTTTTTCGGGGGATGTTCATTCTGATGAGAATCAACTACCCATTGTAAATCAAATAATTCTGGTAGAAAACGAACTATTTTTCAAGCAGTTTAAATTCCATAAAATCAAATTGGTTCTGCATAGAAGCACCCTGAAATTTTACGAAGATTTTTTGAGAAAAAAAGGTTTTAATGTAGAATACATTGAATACAACGATCCCCGACAAAACATCACCCAACTTTTAGAAAATGTAGCTAAAACATATAATACTATCCACTATTTCGAACCTTCTGATGATTGGATTTCAAAGCAAATAACATCGTTTAGGAAATCCAATGAACATATAAGTTGGGTGGAACATACCAATCCCAACTTCATGATTACACCCGATGAAGGCAATCAATTCTTTAATACCAAGAAAAGATATCATCAAACGGATTTTTACAGTTTTCAGCGACAAAAGTTCGGAGTTCTTTTAGATGCCGAAGGAAAGCCATTGGGTGGGAAACTTACGTTTGATACTGAAAATCGAAAAGCCTATCCAAAGAATCATATCCCCCAAAAAACTGAATTCCCCCAACCTAACTTTTGGGTGCAAGAGGCAGTTAACTATGTAGAAAAATACTTCCCTGATCATCCAGGAATCTTAGAAGAATTTGGTAAATCTTACTTTTATCCAACCACATTTGACGAAGCTCGTAACCACCTAAAAGCATTTCTCCACCAGCGACTTGAACGATTTGGAGAACTCGAAGATGCTTTTACACATCGAACCGACGACGATTTTATTTATCATTCAGTTTTAACTCCAGTTTTAAACATTGGATTGTTGAACCCAAAGGATATTCTAGAAGCTACCATTCAATTTGCAGAAGAAAAAAACATACCGATTAATTCCGTGGAAGGTTTCATTCGACAAATTTTGGGATGGCGTGAATTCATGAGAATTATTTACCTACGCGAAGGAACCAAACAGCGTAATTCCAACTTCTTTAATCATCATAAGAATATTCCTGCTTCATTTTATGACGGTACAACGGGTATTGAACCTATAGATCGCATAATTAAAAAAGTGCTCAAAACAGGTTATGCACATCACATTGAACGATTGATGGTTTTGGGGAACTTTATGTTGCTAAGTGAATACCATCCTGACCAGGTTTACCAATGGTTTATGGAATTATTTATCGACGCCTACGACTGGGTAATGGTGCCCAATGTGTATGGAATGTCTCAATTCTGCGATGGTGGATTAATTACAACTAAACCGTATTTCAGCGGCAGTAATTATTTACTGAAAATGTCAGATTATCCAAAAATAAAACCGAGCACTAAACCGTTACAGTTGAATTCCAGAATAAATCATCCTTCGCATTCTAATACTATATTCGAAGCATACGAAACCCATTGGCAAGAACTTTGGGATGCTTTATTTTGGAGATTTATTGATAAGAATCGTCAATACTTTCAGTCCAATCCTAGATTGGGAATGATGGTTATAACTTACGACAAAATGAATTCCGAAAAAAAAGAGCGTTTAAACACGATTGCTGAGGCGCATCTGGTTTAATCAATAATTTATTTGTGTTCAAATTTATTGGCGTTCAAAACTCACTAATGAACGTGTCCTTATCATATTTACTAAATCGCGATTGGTTTGGATCATTTGAAGGTGCGTTTTATCAAACTTAACTATTTGAAAAGTATCGTTTGTTGGTTTTGTCGGTTGTCTGAAAACAACCAATTTTGCTGAATCAAACGAATAGTTGAAAGAATCAACTACAACTCTATTTTGGTATTGATAACCTCTATAATCCTTACCCAATTCCATTAAAACATAATTATTGGCATAATTAAAATTCAAGGTATCAACTGGTAGATCTTGAACTAAATCATAAATAACGGTATTGACCGTTTTCAATCCCCAAAAACCAAAAACATTGTAACTAGTATCGCATTGATGATTGTTATTGTTATTATTATTTGTAGGGGGTTTGGAAACAGGATCTTTTTCACAAGAAGCAAAAAGAATTAACGAAAATAACAGAACTAAGTTAAGTCGTGAAAGTTGCATAAAGTAAAGTATGAAAGTAGGTAAAAAAGAATTATTTCTTGGTCATATTGAGCAATGTGGTCACTTTTTCGTCGTAGTCTGTATCCACATATTCATTTTTCAGCTGAAGGTTGGTGGCGTCTAGTTTTAGGATATAAAATGTATCGTTGCCCCAATCCATTCCATGTATTACAAGGGTTTTCTTCGTGTAATCTATCGAATAGGGGTAAGTTTCCGTTACAGCAGCTCCTTCGTATAAATCCAAATTACCATCCGATTTAATATGCATGGACAATTCACCGGGAACATAGGTTTCTGTGTTGGTTTCTACAAATGAACCTGTGCTTGCTTCATGAATAGTTTCAACCATACTATTCAACTGCCAATCGGCAACTGCTTTGTATGAAGGTGTTGTATTTACGGGTTCTTTCTCGCATGATTGCAAAGCAAAAACAAAGAAGGAAGCTGTAATGATTGAAGCAATTTTAATATTTATTTTCATGTTTTTTTTCTTTTAGGGTGTGTAATTCATCCGACATTTAATTTTCAATTTGGATAAATTCTCTTGATTAACAGCGAATATAAGATGTTTTTTTCTTTTTAAATATTACTAGTAGTCAGCTCCGAATTTAAAACCTGAACCATTTATTTTCAATTTGAACTACATTTTACCTAGTCCTTAACTGAAATTAATAACTATATCCAAATTTCATTTACGGCTTGAACTAAATCTTGCTGCAAATATTCTTTTTTCCATTACAACCAAACCACATCTGGTTACACCCACATTACTTTAGCAGCCGAAATTAGAATTCGTTTAGCATCTCCCTTTGGACCTGCAATAAAGTAAGGTATTGGATCAACACCCGTGTTGGCTTCTTTGAATAGTTTCCTGATCGAGCGGTTAATTTTAGAAATTTTTTCATGAATGCTATTTTCTCTAACATCCACCAGCTGGTTCACTGATTTTGTCATTCGCTCAATATTCTCAGAATTAGAAATCATTCGATAATATTCCAAAATATCATTCTTGTGAAGATACAAATCGGACAAATTAATGCCATTCAAATTTCTGAGAAACAAAATGTATAGAGCTTTGTGCAATGGCTCCAACTTCAACTCACCTGCCTCATCCGAAAAATGAATCTTGTAATTAATATCAATCATGATATTTGGAGCCATTCGTTCGGCCCAAACCTGATCTTTTCCGGCCATTAAAGAAATCATACCTGAATTGCCATTAGCCAAAGAAGGTAATTTTGATCCCAAAATGTCTAAGAATTGAAATAGTCCAGTTGTTAATCCATGCTCTTGGATTTGCAATAAGAAAATTTGCAGTTCCCGGGGAATATCATCTCCCAGCGTATTCATAAGAACGTTAAGTTTCTCAAACGTAGGAACTAATTCATGCTCCTCCAGAGTCGAATTTCCATCCGCTGGATTAACCCAATTTAAATTCGGAAGGACTTCTTTTTTCTCGGGGGATTCTACTTCAAGCAACAGAGAAGATTCCGAATTTTCCACCCAATGCGGCTCGATTCCATCAGCGGAATTTGAATCAGCCGGATCCAAGTAATACTTTTGGATTTCGGGCAATTCAGGTTCAAAAGGCAATGCTCTGTTAACAATTCCCCTAGATTTATACCAGTCATTATCGACAACCAACCACTTTTCAGGTGTGTCGAATTGATCAGAATCCACAAATTCAACTAACTCGGATTCTTCCCAATTTCCCAATCCAATGTATTTAACTGTGGCTTGTTGTCCATCGAATAACACTACATATCCCCCATCGCTACCCTGAATATTCAATTCACGCCAAATAATTTCTACATAATCTTCATTTTCAAAACGCTTTAACAGATTATTAACTACTTCATTTTGTACTTTTTGGGACAAATTTTTAAAATGAGGGTAATATGCCATCAAGTACGAAATGAACGCATTTCTCTCATTGATAAAATATCCGTGGTGCGGCCGATTCAGCGGGCTAAGCCAAAATATTCCGCGCTCTTGAAAAAGGTACTTCAAATGCTTGTTTTCCTTGAAAAACATTTCATGCATTCCCTTACCACGGTGTATTAATAAGGCCCAGCGAAGATTTTTTGAAGTATTTTTTGGGAACGACATATCACAAATTTAGCATGATTTTATTTCCATGGATGCACTTTCACAACCTTGTGGAAAGTAAAAATAGTTCATCCCCCAGAAAATTTATTTGATTCGGATATTTAATGACTCTTGCATAGATTTTAAACATGCAAAATCTTGTTATTAATTATCCTCCAGAAAATTTATCGGACAATTTTTATACCTAGCCCACAACTTTGGAACTTGATCCCATAAAAACGGATCTTGCCCTGATCCAAAACAAAAAAGGTTGCCTTTTGAGCAACCTTTTTTTCTGGCGGTCCGGACGGGACTCGAACCCGCGACCCCATGCGTGACAGGCATGTATTCTAACCAGCTGAACTACCGAACCGTTTCCGAACAATTATTTATTGAACGGGACTGCAAAAGTAGGATGAAATTTTATTCAATGCAAATTTTTTTAAAAAATTTTTCAATTCTTTTTGAATGCCTATTTTCGTGTCTCTCACTAGAAATCTATCTAAACATGTTGATATCCTACAAAAAGCTATTCACAGCTATTTTCATCTATCTGATTGTCAATAATTCCACTGCTCAATTTCCAGAGGTTGTGTGTTATCATGTTGATCACGGAGCAACTGAACGTCCTCGAAATATTGACGTAGATTATATGAAAATTGATGTGAAAATAAGTCCCTTCAAAAAGCAAGTATCTGGAAAAGTAACCCATTCTTTTAAATCACTCCAAACATCCACTGATACAATTTTCTTTGATGCCCCTGGAATTAGCATTGAACAAGTTCTTTTAGATGGGGAAAAAATCACCTTTCGAACGAATAAAAATGGCTTAATCGCTGAAACTAAACTCACCAACGACTATTTGAAAAATCATAAAATTGAAATCCAATACACTGCAACTCCCAAAAAAGGGCTGTATTTCATTGGTTACGATCAACCCATCTCCAAAAATCCATTGCACCAAACCCGTCGACAGGTTTGGACTCAAGGACAAGGAATCGATAATCGCCAGTGGATTCCTATGATTGACATTCGCAGCGATAAATTCATTACGGAAACCATTGTAACCTATCAGGATACCGTTCCTGGTTACAAAATTCTGTCTAACGGTACTTTAGTATCTCAAAAAACCAACAACGATAAGTCCATTACTTGGCATTACAAAATGGATAAACCACACGCGGGATATCTGTTAATGCTGGCAATAGATCGTTATGAAGTTAAAAAATCCGTTTCTAAAAAAGGGGTTCCGCATCAATTTTGGTACTATCCCGAACATTCAGACCGTGTAATACCTACTTCGCGTTACAGCGAAGAAATTCTCGATTTTTTAGCTGATGAAATTGGACTTCCTTATGCTTGGGGAACCTATTCTCAAGTTATGGTGCAGGATTTCTTGTACGGAGCTATGGAAAATACATCTGCTACTGTTTTTGGAGATTTTTTCTGGGTGGATGAGCGTGCCTATCTCGATAAGAATTACGTGAGTGTAAATGCGCATGAAGCAACCCATCAATGGTTTGGCGATTTAATTACAGGCCGACATGATGCCGAACAATGGCTTCAAGAAAGTTTCGCCACATTTTATCCTGGCTTAACTGAACAGCACTTATTTGGAAGTGACTATATGTATTGGTACTTCAGAAACAACATGAATGGTGCTTTGGCAGCTGGAAAACAAAACTCACTTCCCGTACGTCATAGTGCTTCAGGTTCATCTCGACATTACCCCAAGGGTGCTTCGGTTTTGTACATGCTACAACACCAAGTTGGACGCGATAATTTCAGAAGAGCCATCAAATACTATCTTGAAAAATATCAATATCAAACGGTTGAAACTTGGGATTTACAAAAAGCATTTATTGATGCAACAGGTATCAATGTAGATGCATTTTTTGATCAGTGGATTCATCGGGGTGGTGAACCTAAATTCACAGTGAGCACTTCACAAAATTCATCAACTTCCATCGCCTTTGACATTGATCAAAAGCACACTACAGATGCTGTTGTTCAGTATTTTGAAGTTCCGGTAGATTTTGCGGTTTACTTCACAGATGGAACCAAAATTACTAAAACAGCGGTTGTTTCCGGTCCCCATACACAAGTACAATTTACGAATTTACCTGCCGGAAAAGAAGTTGCTTTTTGTTTATTTGACGAGGGAAGTTTTGTCTTGAAAGAAGTAGAATTCACAAAATCCAATATTCAATGGATGAATCAACTCAAGTACTCCGAATTTATGTTGGATCGATACGATGCGTTAATCGCACTGAGATCCGCACCTATTTCCGAAAAAAAATCAGCCTTAATTGAAGCTTGGAAAAAGGAAACGTTTCATGGAATTCGAGCGGAAATTGCATCCCAGCTGTTAGAAGACCCAAAAATTGACGCGCCCACTGCTATGTCGATTGCACGCGATAAGCAGCATCAAGTGCGAATGGTTTTTGCTCATAAAATCCCATTAGTATCATCCACTCAATTTTTAATGGAGGAATTATTATCCGATTCCAGCTACTTTGTTATTGATGCTGCATTACAGCGAATGATGAAACATCCTTTGTATGAAAGTCGTTTCCCATTTATACTACAAAAACTAAAAGGTGTAGACGGTTATACTCACAATTTAGCCATAAGATATCACGAGATTAATGCAATGGGCGCTAAACTTGGATTCATTCCCAATTCTGAAGAAACGTTAAAATCAGCAGAAAATTCGATAAATTCTTTGATCGAAATGGCTGGACCTATGTACGAATTTCGAACCCGAATCTTGGCTATACAAGCTATTCAACGACTGAATATCTTGAATCAAGATGCCGCTTTAGCGTTATTTGATGCATACTTCAATTTTAACAGCCGACTCAATGGACCAGCATTGGATGCACTAAGAAGTTTTTCCACCCAATGGACCAACAATAAAATACTTCAAAATGCCGTGTATAACTCGAATTACAGTTTGGAACAAAAAAATCAATTGTTAAAAATTCTGGGTGTAATCTGATTAAAAATTAGGTTAAATGTTCCTTAAATCTGCATTTTTTAACATTTAAATAGGCAATTTCTTTGAACTTTGGATAAGAATTCATTAATTAGCGTTTTAATTAGGATAAATTGTGAAGATGCACTCTACCGTCATAAATAAATCAAACTTATTGTTCAGGAATTTTTGGCAATTTTTTGCATTTGGATTAGGAATTATCATCGTTTCTACGGGTTGTTCCCCAAAATTTGAAGATGCAAAAACGCTGTATGATCAGGGTTATTATGGACAAGCAGCTATCGTTTTTGAAGACGTGGCTCGTCAAGACCCAGATAAAAAAGTGAAGGAAAAAGCGTCTTTCTTAGCCGCTGAATCCTATCGCTTAAATAACAATTACGTAAAAGCGAAAAAACTATACGAAAAGGTACTGAAAACCGATCCGAATAACACCCAAGCTTTACTCATGCGTGCCAACATGATGAAAAAGTTGGAAATGTATCGTGAGGCAGTTGGAGCTTACGAAGATTACTTAGAGCGTGTTCCTGGTGATTCCGCTGTGATGCAAAAAATGCTCGGTTGTGAAATGGCGCTTCAATGGACACCCGATAGCTCACTTTTCAGAGTTCAAAATTTCAAAATTGCCAATACCAAAGCCAATGATTGGGCTCCCATGATTGCATCTAAAAAAGATGATGTTTTGTTTTTTGCTTCTGACCGCGAAGGAGGTTTTTCAAAACGCGTTTACGAAGGAACAATGGAAATGTGGAGCGATATTTGGTATTTAGAAGGGAAAAAGGACGCAACAGGTGGTTCTGCTCCAGCTAAAGGTGCTAAAAAAGCCCCTCGAAACAAAAAAGGCGAAACTGAAATCAAATGGGGAAAACCCGTATATGCTGAAAAAAACTCAACCAAATTTAACGAAGGTGGAGTTACTTTCAACGAACGCTTTACCACCATGTACGTTACACAGTGTGGTGGTCGTGATGGAAAATCTGAAAAATGCGCTATCTACGAATACAAGAAAACCGGTCCAGAATGGACGATTGGAGATGTTCTTGAAATTTGTGCGAAAGATTCTGCCCATTCTTACGGACATCCCGCGTTAGGTGATGAGGATAAAGTATTGTACTTCTCTTCTGACCGCGACGGTGGTTTCGGGGGATTTGATATCTGGGCTGTAACATATTCTCGTAGATCGAAATCTTGGGGGAATCCCGTTAACTTAGGTCCGCAAATCAATTCACCAGGTAATGAATATTTCCCGTATTGGAATAAACACGACAGTCGTTTGTATTTCTCATCTGATTATTGGCCTGGGTTAGGCGGATTGGATATGTTCGCTGCCGATAAAACCGAAGAAATTAACGTTTGGAAAGATGTAGAAAATTTGCGTGAACCTTTAAATTCTGGAGGAGATGATTTTGGTATTACCTTCACCAACCAAAATTCTAAAAAAGGATACTTTACTTCCAATCGTGGAGATCGTACCAATACAGACGATATTTATGCATTCGACATTATTCCTTTGGTAATCACCATAAAAGGAATTGTTACAGATTGTAACACCAACAAACCTTTAGCTGGCGCCACGGTTGTGTTGGCTAACGATCGAGATACTACCACCATGGTTCTCAAAACCAACGCAAATGGTGAATATATGGCAACGTTGAATCCTAAAACCAATTATGAGGTTGTTGCTAAATACCCAGAATTGTACTATTTCGATATCCCTCCAGTAAACAGAACCACTCACGGAATCCGTTTTTCAACTGAATTGATTCAAGACTTCTGTTTAGTTAACCCATTGGATAAAATCTATTCTCTTCCCATTTTCTATGATTTAGACTCTGCCGCCATTCGTCCAGATGCTGCAAAAATCCTAGATACATTTGCCCAAGAGGTACTCATTCGTTACCCTCGTTTGGTAGCGGAATTAGGTTCTCATACGGACTGTCGTGCATCCATAGATTATAATACTCGATTGGCTCAACGTCGTGCTGATAGTGCACGTAGATATTTGATGCGTCGTTGGAATATCGATAGTGCACGTATCCGCGCTGTTGGTTACGGAGAAAAAGAATTGATCAACGATTGTAAGTGTGAAGGCGCTGAAAAAGCAGGCTTCACTCCTTACATTGCCGACCGCAGTCGCAAAATGATTGTTGAAAAAGATAAAAAAGGAAACGTAATCAATAGTTATTACGAGAAATATAAAGCATCTGAAATTGTGGTGATGGATGGGAAACCTTACATCCCCTGTGATGAATACCAACACCAACAAAATCGTAGAACTACTGTTCGTTTCGAGTTTGAAAATCAGAAGTCACGTGTTCAAATTAATCAAGACGTAGACGTAAACAATGTAAACAAAGGTTCAACATACAGAGATTCTCTTCAAGCTGCTGAAAAAGCTGCGAAAGATAAATTGACTGAAGCTGTTCCTGCAGCTGATTTAAGCAATGCGGTTAAATTAACTATCTCTAAAGACGGTGATAAAAAAGCGATTCCAGTAATGATTGCTGGTACTGAAGCGGTGATGTTCCATTACGATTTCAACGGTAAATTAGATGCTATACCTCCTTCTTTAGCTGCTGAATGGTACAAAAAGAAATTGATTAAAAAGAAAGATTTCGTTGAAGGCGAGAAATTCAAAGTTGGTAAAGTAAAATTACCTTCAAACAAGTTTGTAGTTGAAGAGATTATGCTTGGCGAATACCCATTAAAAGGTGTACAATTCACAATTACTGAGAAAGTGGAAACACCAGTATTAGGTAAGAAAACGTTGAATAAATACTTTAAGACATCTTCATTTGAAAAAGACAGCGAATTGGTTTTGATTCCTAAAAAGGCAATTAAAAAACCAAAACCAGCGAAACCAGCAAAAACAACAACACCAAAAACCAAATAATTAATTGAAATTTAATTAATCAACAAAAGCCGTCTCGTTTAAACAACGAGGCGGTTTTTTGTTAACACCGATTCCGTTTTAATTGATTTTGGCGAACTTTTTAGGAATGAGTAAGTTAATCGAATAAAATAGCTTCTCGAATTCTTAATAATTTCTCCATTAAAGACTTAAATTCACGCAACGGTAGCATATTGGCTCCATCACTTTTCGCTAACGATGGATCTGGATGGGTTTCAACAAACAAACCATCGGCACCTACAGCAATAGCTGCTTTGGCAATCGTTTCGATTAATTCAGGTTTTCCTCCCGTTACACCAGAAGATTGATTTGGTTGTTGTAAACTGTGAGTAATATCCATTACAACCGGTGCACCAAATGTCTTCATTTCCGTAATATTTCTGAAATCTACAATCAAATCTGTGTAGCCAAAACTATTTCCACGATCTGTCAAAATAATGTTGTTATTGCCAGAGTCGATGCACTTCTGCATAGCGTGTTTCATGGCGTCGGTACCAGCAAATTGTCCCTTTTTAATATTTACAAATTTTCCCGTTTTCGATGCAGCTACTAACAATTCCGTCTGACGAAACAAAAACGCTGGAATTTGTAAAACGTCTACATATTCTGCAGCCATAGCAGCTTCGTGAGATTCATGAATATCCGTAACCACCGGAATTCCGAATTGAGAACGAACTTCCCCCAAAATTTTTAATGCTTTTTCATCCCCAATACCTGTAAAGGAATCAATTCTGGAACGATTCGCCTTTCTATATGATCCTTTAAAAACCAAAGGAATTGACAAATCATCGCAAATTCGAACCAATTCCTCCGCTGTTTTCAAGGCTATATCTCTTCCTTCGATGGCACAGGGTCCAGCCAATACAAAGAATGATTTACTATCAGTATGATGCAATAATGGAATTTGAGGTTGATTTGTCATAGGGCAAAGTTAACTAAGCCAGATCAAAATATTTTACCCGTTTCAATATCTGAAGAACGAGTAACTCATTCCATTACCATTGGAATCTTTACCTTTGATTTCTATTCTTCCCGATTGACCTTCTAAAGCTGCTACTAAATCCTCTGCTTCAATTACCTTTTTACCGTTAAATTCAACCACTGTAAAACCATTAGGCAAACCCATTTGCGAAATAGCACCACCCCGCTGAATATTCATGATTTTGACACCATTAGATAATGCCAATCGCTCCTTCTCAGAAGCCGTTATTGCCTGAAAATCTGCGCCCAAATACTTAGATCGAACAACACCCTTCATGCTTAATTCATTTTGAGATTTTTTGTCGATTAAGGTTAAATTGATTTTTTTGCGAATTCCCTCACGTATAAACTCAACTGGAACTGTGTTGCCTGGTCGCTGATAGGCTAAAAATTCATCAAAACTTGAACGACCATCAACATCCACATTTCCAATCTTCACAATTACGTCGTTACGTTTTAACCCCGATTTCTCGGCAGGACCATCTTCTAATAACGCTTTAATTTTTACCGGCTCTTTATCCAATTTGAGGGCCGACATTTCTTCAGGACTTACGCTTCCAATCTCAAAGCCTGTAAAAGCACGTTGCACCTCTCCTTTTTCAATAAAGTCTTTTACTATTTTTTGAACGATGTTACTGGGGATGGCAAATCCGTACCCCGTATAACTTCCGGTATTGGATTGAATTGCTGTGTTTATTCCTACCAATTGTCCTTTTAGATTCACCAGAGCACCTCCAGAGTTTCCTGGATTGATGGCAGCATCCGTTTGAATAAAGCTTTCAATGGGAAATTGATTCTTTACAATGTTAATGTTTCTGCCTTTAGCACTCACAATACCAGCCGTAACGGTGGAATTTAAATTAAATGGATTACCTACGGCAAGTACCCATTCCCCAACTTTAACTTCATCGGAATTTGCAAAAACAACCGAGGGCAAATCGCGTTCTTCAATTTTAATTAACGCCAAGTCGGAACCAGGATCGGTGCCGATTACCTTGGCAATATATTCCTTCTTACTCTTGTTTAATACAACAGAAATTTTTTCGGCACCTTGAATTACATGGTTATTTGTTACAATATAGCCATCTGAATTTACGATAACACCACTTCCTGTACTCGTAGCCTGTCCTCGGCTTCCAAACGGATCGAAATCCCAAAAACTCCCAAAAGGACTTTCATATTGAACAGTTGAAAGCGTTTTAATAAAAACCACAGTGGGGGTAGATGCAGCACTTGCGGATTCAAAAGCATCCAAATCAAAACCCGAACCGGTCATTCTCGAGGGTATACCGTTTTCAGCAACTTTCAACCAAGCAACATCAGAACCTTTGATCCAATTAAAAACAAAAGCTCCTAAGAATCCAGAAATACTGGAAATGAAAACAATGATTAATACTTGCGACTTTTTCATGGTTTGTACTACTTGAAATTATTTGTATCACTTGAAATTACACGGTAGGAAAGCAAATCTTTCGAAATTCTTTCAAACGCGAATTTAATAAAAAATGGCACCTTGAAGGGTGCCATTTCGATGTAGTGTATTTTAAAAACGTTAATTTCTAAATTGAATTGCTGGATTGCAAAGCGTTCTTGCTGGGAATATTAAGCGCTCATTCCTGGAAACAATCCGCGGGCAATTCCGGGTTCCATAAATGGCCAAGGAATGCGTGATAAAATCAGTAATAATGCAACCAAATAAAACCACTTCGCATTATCTTTTCCTTTCTTCACAGAAACACCACCAACCGTGATTAAAGCAATGGCAATAATCATCGTTAATGGATGCTCAACAGAGAAAAATCGAGCTGCTGGGTTGCCCATTGCTTCTTTCATTCCCAAGGTTTGGATCAACTTCAATCCCCAAACTCCAACAAACCATTGAATTAATCCCAACAATAACATAACATGGGATGAAATCGTTAAAAAGCGGGTTTCTTTACCGTTTTTGTTCAAAAACGCGTTTACCATTGACCAAATCAAAAGTACTAACACAATCCATCTCAAGAAATTGTGTAGGTGGGTTAAGCCTGTCATCATATTTTATCCAATTTTAAGCGAAGTTAGTCAAATCCATTTGATTTTCAGAAAATACTCTACAACAAACTATCGGTTAATTTTATACCTTCGCAATATGAAAAAATGGGGAATTCGCATAGCTGCCACATTAGGCGTTTTATTCTTGATTCTACTCATCCTACCTTTTGCTTTTAAAGGTAAAATCTTAACTACCATTAAAGAATCCACTAACAACTCTGTAAATGCTAAAATTACGTTCGACGACGATATTTCATTATCGTTGATTCGAAACTTTCCAAATATATCTGTAGGAATTAACAACCTCAAAGTAGTTGGAATTGATTCGTTTTCGAAAGACACCCTGTTTGCCACAGATAAAATGCGTTTAACTATTGATATTCAGTCGGTTTTAGGAAGTGGAAAACCCATGACTATCAATAAAATATACTTAAATAATCCCCTTATCAACATCATTTTTCTAGAAAGTGGTAGAGCGAATTTCGACATTGCTAAGGTGGATTCTACTGCTGTAATTGATACAACAGTTAGCGAACCCATGAATTTGCAACTGGAAAGCATTGTGGTTGAAAATGCACGAATTGGTTACGTTGATCACTCGTTGGATTTTGATATGTTCCTTACTGGATTCAACTTTGATGGAACGGGTAGCTTTCAAGGAGATGACTTTGCCTTAAAAAATGAATTGAATGCTGAAACCTTAGATATGTCGTTTGGAGGAATGAAACTTCTCTCAAAGACCAAACTTGCATCCAATAGTACTATCAACATGAATTTCAATACATTCCGTTTTGATTTCGGGGGAATTGAGGCCAAATTGAACGAATTTCCACTGGTACTGAAAGGGTGGTTGCAAATGAACGATACAAACATGGATATGGACCTTGACTTCTCGGTTCCATCATCTGAATTTAAATCCCTTTTATCCATAGTTCCTGGCGCTTACACTCAAGATTTTGATCAAGTTAAGTCAACAGGAAAGATGTCTGTTCATGCTGCTATTAAAGGTATTATGGATGATATCAGAATGCCTTCAACAGATATAACCTTAAAAGTCGATAATTCTTCCTTTCAATATCCCGGGTTACCAGCTTCTGTTTCAGGGATCAACGTAGATTTAAATGTGAAAAACGCTGATGGTAATCCTGACAATACTACAGTAGATCTTAAGAAATTTGCTATGCAATTAGGTGGCGACCCCATCGATATGTCGCTCTTTTTAACAACTCCTATGAGCAATCCCTATGGAAGAGCTAAGTTTATTGCCAAAGTGGATTTGAATAAATGGACCCAATTCATGCCGTTAGATAAAGGCACAAAACTGGTTGGAAAAATTGTTTCGGATTTGCAATTCGATGGCCG
This sequence comes from uncultured Rhizobium sp., assembly GCA_964415065.1. Lineage (GTDB taxonomy): Bacteria > Bacteroidota > Bacteroidia > NS11-12g > UBA955 > VMCP01. Next base: position 5,573 of record CAYPYX010000008.1, on the reverse strand, counting down.
TTACTCACAAGTAAAATCTGGAAATGCAGATGCTCTTAAAGCTTCCGGTAAAATACAAATAAATGGTTTAAACTATAATGCTCCTGATTTATTACCCTTGAACATTCCTTCATTAACCATGACTGCTACACCTAAAACATTCGACTTAAATGCTGCGGGTTTGAGCTACGGAAAATCAAGTATGAATATAACCGGTGGACTTAAGAATTTCCTCGGTTATTTCTTAAATGGCGAAGTTCTAATGGGTAATTTGGAAATCAACAGTAAATCTATTGATTTAAATGAATGGATGCCTGCTTCTGAAACTACAACTACGGTTGATTCAAGTAGTAGCGAAGCACCAATGTCCGCTCCTTCCATCCCCAAAAACTTAAATCTTCAATTTGCTGCGAATGTAGGTCAATTACAGTTCCAGGACTACAATTTACAAAACTGTGTGGCGAAAATGAAAGTGGAAAATGGTGAATTAACTGTTTCTCCTGTTTCTGCCAATCTTTGGGGAAGTAAATTCTCGTTGAATGAAGCGAAGTATTCGTATCAAGCTGGTGGACAACCAATAGCTTCCGGAAATTTCTCCATTTTGAATTTTGTTCCCAAAGAAATTGCACAAAACCTAGGAATCGCTAAGTCATTTGCGCCAGCTTTAAAGGATGTACAGGGCTTAATGGACCTCAATTTAGGTGGTAAATCTGTGCTTAGTGAAGACATGACCGTAGATTTAAACCAAGTTTCCGCCAATGGGTTGTTAAATGTAATCAAAGGCGAAATGAAATTGCCATCATGGTTAAAACAAGTGGCCGACCAATTCAAATGGAGTATGAGTGAAACGATGGGAATTAAACCAACGAAAATGGGATTTGCTATTGAAAACGGCAAACTGAACATGAAAGATTCATTAACGCTCAATCTTCCAAAAGGTTCTTCTATGAAACTTCGAGGAGCGGTAGCATTGGATCAAACTATAAACTTCGGGGGCAGAATTACTGCCGAAGGTAAGTCTGTGCCTATGACCATTACTGGGACTGTGCAAAATCCAAAAGTAAATATTAATTGGAAAGCATTTGGTCGTGAAATGGTTGGTCAATACGTTGATCAAGCAAAAGGAAAAGCATTAGAAAAAGCAAACGCAGCAGCGGATGATGTTCTAAAGCGTGCACACGACGAAGGAGAGAAAATTATTGAAGATGCGCGCAAAAAAGCAGAATTAATACGTTCAGAGGGAAAAGAATTAGCAAATAAACAACGTGCTGAAGGCGAACGATTGGCAGCAGAAGCTGAAAAGAAAGCTAATGAAGAAATCGATGCTTTAATGTCCAGAGCTACTACACAAATTGAAAAAATTGCAGCGAAAAAAGCGGCAGAAAAATTGAAAAAAGAAGCTGCGAAAAAAGCAGATGCTGCGCGAGCTAAAAACAGCGATTTAGCACAAAGAACCGAACAAGAAGCGGAAGCGCGTGCTGTACAAGTGGAACAAGCGGCTCAACAACAAGTGCAAAAAATGATTGAGGCAGCTCAGCGACAAAAGGAAACTTCCTTACCTAAATAATTCCGGTAATCAGAACTTCAAGTGGCGAACGGTCTGACCGTTGTTGATCAATTGCTTCAATGAATCGATACCAATATCTATGTGATTATTTACAAAGTTCGACGTAACTTTCTGATCACTTTCCGCAGTTTTCACCCCTTCAGGAGTCATGGGCTGGTCACTCACCAGTAGTAACGCTCCTGTAGGGATACTGTTGTAAAAACCCACACTGAAAATGGTAGCAGTTTCCATATCTATTGCCATGGCTCTCACTCGTTCTAAATACTCTTTGAACTCTTCATCGTGTTCCCAAACTCTTCGATTCGTAGTATATACTGTTCCAGTCCAATAGTCCAAATCATAATCACGAATGGTGGTAGAAATTGCTTTTTGCAGAGCAAATGACGGCAATGCCGGGACTTCTGCTGGAAAATAATCATTGGAAGTTCCTTCGCCTCGAATAGCAGCTATGGGCAGAATCAAATCTCCCAATTTATTCTTCTTTTTAAGACCACCGCATTTTCCTAAAAACAAAACAGCTTGAGGCTGTATAGCTGTCAATAAATCCATGGTTGTGGCGGCCATAGCACTACCCATTCCAAAGTTTATCAATGTAATACCGTCGGCAATTACCGATTGAAAAGGTTTACCCTGACCTTTAATTTCTACTCCATATTTCGATGCAAAAATCTCTAAGTAATTACTAAAATTCGTTAATAGAATGTAGGGTGTAAATTCTGATAATTCTCTCCCTGTGTATCGGGGTAACCAATTATTGACAATTTCTTCTTTGGTTTTCATAATTCAAATTTTGCTTTTTTGGTTTCGGAGGATGATTTATTGAGTTTCTTTCAAGCTTATTTTGCAATAAACAACAATTAAACTATTTGCAACCTATTCAACATCCAATTTCTTCAAAAAACTAAAATTCACTTACAAGTTGACAGAAATTGGAATGTCTTGAAATTACAATCTCCCTGAAACATAGATGTACGGAGAAAACCATCTTCCCTTGATGGGCAATATTTTGGATACTATTTTTCCTAACGTCCACACGAGTTTAAAGAGATATTTCACGCTGGATTTTTGAGTTGAATAATTCTCCAACCAAATCGTAAATCCCCCGAAATAATCCGTTTCAATTTCTTGGAAATTCAACTTTTCCATTCGAGACCTTAGGAATCCTAATTCCATGCATTTGATATAATGCTTGTCGTAGTTTTCTTTGTCAAATTTACGTTGAAACCAACCGTTAATTCCCGTAAAATTGGGAAGAATAACCAACAAAGATCCACCTGGATTTAGATATCTATAATGGGCGTACATGATATTTTCAGAGCTTTCAAAATGCTCGATCAAACCAATAGAAAAAACCATATCAAACTTGGCGTGAACCGGCAAGTGTGAAAGAACATCCGCTTCCTTCCATTCCAATTCATTGTCTTTAATACCATTGGCTTTAAAAAATGCTCGAAGCAAATCTTCGTCAATAAAATAATCGACCAAAGTGGTTTTAACATTAAACTTTTGATGCAAGTGCACCGAAAAAGTACCGGGAAATCCACCCAGCTCAACCGCAGATTTTGGGCGATACTTCTGAATGTGCTTCTTAAATAAAGGGGTAAAAAGATAGTCGCTATTTACCGGTTGCTCGTATAACTCCTTTTTGTTTCGCCAGTAATTTGACCAAAAAGCTCTGTCGGTTAACTCCATAACGCAAATCTATGCGTAAATATAAACTTTTGGAATTTTTTGTAATGGATTACCCAATTTTATCATAGACTTCCCAAGTGGATATGATAAACCATCTTTTTCAGGGTTTGTATTACTTTTAGTAAAAAATACAAATACTTCGCTAAATAATTGTACATTTGTTCATTACCCTAATAGAAACGCTATGAATTTCTTAAAAAAGAACATGGGAACTTTGGATAAAACCATACGCATTTCCATCGCTTTGATTCTTTTGGGAATGTATATCGGCGGAAACATTCCTGAAGGCACTTTATCTCTTATCGTCATTTTAATCAGCGCTATCTTCTTATTAACCAGCACCATAGGATTTTGTCCTTTGTACTTGCTGTTTAAGTTAACCACTAAAAAAGATCATAATTCATCCGAAAGTCCGAATTAAACCGATTTTACTTTCTTTTTGAATTCTTAACCACTATTTTTGTATTTCTAGATTTTAAAATGACTCCAATACGATTTGAAGGGAGAAACGCAGAATTTTTTTCTACTCTCCGCAACCGAATTAACGATTATTTCACAGAAAATAACATCAAGCCTACTGGCAACTGGAAACTGTATTCCAAAACCATCATACTTGGCACCCTTTTGGGATTAAACTACGCATCGCTGTATTTCGTACCCGCTGATTCTAATTGGATTTATATTGTATATGCAACATTGGGTATTTGGTTTGCTGGTATTGGCTTCAATGTGATGCACGATGGTGCTCATGGAAGTTACTCCGAAAAAGCCTGGGTGAATAACATTATGGCGACCTCTTTGAACGTGTTGGGTGGTAATGCGTTCATGTGGGCTGAAAAACACAATATTTCTCATCATAGTTATACCAACATTGAAGGTGTTGATGAAGATATTGACATTTGGCCATTCCTACGCGTGAACCCATCCAAAAAGAAATTGTGGTTCCACAAATTTCAACACATCTATGGTTTGCCTTTGTATATGATTACCTACTTATCTTGGATCTATGTTCAAGATTTCAAAAAATACTTTAAGGGAAAAGTTGTTGACCGTCCATTTAAATCAAAATTTGGTTGGGTACAACATCTTGAATTTTGGAGTTCTAAAGTAATTTACCTTGCAGTATTCTTATTCTTACCTGCACTAGCCATCGGATTTAAAACAGCAATTATTGGCTATTTTGCAATGGCCGCACTTTGTGGTTCTTTAATTACTGTGGTGTTCCAATTGGCTCACGTTGTTGAAGAAACTACTTATGTTACAGATCTGCAAGATGCCAGAAACCAAAACATGGAATTAGACGCTATCCATGTTGCGGATGATTGGGCAACCCATCAAATTCACACTACCTCAAACTTCAGCACAAAAAGCAAGTTTTTGACTTGGGCACTAGGGGGATTGAATTTTCAAGTAGAACACCACTTGTTTCCAAAAATTTCTCACGTTCATTATCCCAAGATCAATGAAATTGTGAAAAAGACCTGCGCTGATTTTAACGTAAAATACAACGAAGTGCCTACTTTCCTAGCTGCTATTCGTTCGCATTTATCGCATCTAAAAACAGTTGGTAGTTTGGCTTAATCCTGAACCATTACTTTCAGGAAAACTTAACGTACCGTCGTACCTTGTTCGGAAACACAATTATTTAAGTGTAAACATTAGAATTAGGTATAAACACAATAAAAAAGGGGCCGAAAGCCCCTTTTTTATTGTGTACTATTTTTTTATTGTGTACTATTTTTATGATCTTTTGCTCTTTTTACTTCGAGCCTTCTACCCACAATCTGGATAAATGTATCAATACTTCGCTCGCCTTCTCCATGTCTTGAACGCTTACATATTCGTGTTTACCATGAAAAGCCATCTCGCCCGTAAAAATATTTGGACAAGGTAATCCCATAAAGCTCAAACGACTGCCGTCCGTTCCGCCTCGAGCACTTGTTAATTGAGGCTCAATTCCCGCTTGTTTTATAGCTTCAATTGCATATTCTGAAATCTTAGGATTCAAGGAAACTACCTCTTTCATATTTCGGTACTGTTCGCTTACTTCCATTTTAGCTGTTGCTCCAGGATAATCTTTGATGGTATCATTCATGATGGATTCTAAACGATTTTCGTGTTCCTGTAATTTTGAAGTATTAAAATCGCGAACTATAAATTTAACCCAAGCGTGTTCAGCTACACCACCCATAGTAACTGGATGTACAAATCCTTCGCGATCTGATGTAGTTTCAGGACTCCAACCATTTTTAGGTAAACGGTTTAAAAAATCCCCTGCTATTTTCAATGCATTCACCAACTTGTCTTTAGCATAACCTGGATGCGCTGAAATACC
>CAYPYX010000007.1:28923-76315 GCA_964415065.1 uncultured Rhizobium sp. | reverse complement strand
CAGTTCACGGTTTGGATCGTATTATTGGAGTGAAAAGAAGTAAATTGGCTCGAGTTGCATTTTTCTGTGGTTTGACAGGTTTAATGTTGATGACTACCATGATTTATTACATGTATGTTATTGACTGGCCTATCAACGTGGGAAATAAGCCTGTGCGTTTTACCCCTTCTTGGATTCCAGTAATGTTCGAGGGTATGGTATTGTGTACAGCATATGGAATGGGATTCTTTTTCTTTTGGAGAAACAGAATGTTATTCGGAGTTAAAAACGATTTACTCGATGAACGTCAAACCGACGATCGCATGGTGATGGCTGTTGAACTTTCTGAAAGTATCAACGAGCAAGATTTGATTTCTACCATGAAGAACAAAGGTGCGGTTGAGGTTAGAGAATTTCATCATGGCGTTCAAACTGTAATTTAATCCTTAAGACAATGACAAATAAGTTTAATATAACTTTAGTTTCAGCGTTGGCAGTAGTTGCTTTAGGCAGTTGCGTAAGTCGCGGAAATGATCCAGGTTGGGAATATGCTCCTGATATGTATTACTCAAAAGGATACGAGCCATACAATCAAGCAGATTCTTTCAAAACTAACCCTTATGGAATGAGTATGCGTGAGCCCGTTGTAGGTTCAGTAGCTATGGGTAAAATTGATCATATGTATTCCATGCCTAATACAGGTGAAGGTTACGAAGCTGCTGCTACCGCTGTTGTAGCTCCAGCTGGAATTGATCAAATTGATTCTCGTGGAAAATACATGTACGATATTTATTGCGCTCCCTGCCATGGTGCAGAAGGTAATAACGACGGTGAAGTGTTCAAAAAAGTTTCTACTTTGAAACCAGCTTGGAAAGGTTACACCGATGAATATATCAAAACACTTCCAGAAGGAAAAATTTATCATACGTTAACATACGGTAAAAACAACATGGGTTCACACGCTTCAGTATTGAAACCTGTGGATCGTTGGAGAGTTGTTAAATATGTTAAATTATTGAGCGCAAAAGGTGGTAGTTCGACTACTGCTGTTGTTTCACAAGATTCAGCATCTACTAAATAATTCCAAAAAATATTAATTATGGGACACGGACATCATATAGAAATTAAGCAGGAAAATTTTGTAATTCCTGCGAAAGCAAAGACGTTTACGATAATTCTTATGCTTTTGGGATTGGTGTTGACTGGTATCGGTATAGCTAATCAAAAAAGTCATGCTGGTTCTTCTCACAACAGTCACGCTACTGCTGAACATACAACCGAAAAACATGAATCAGCTGCCCACGGCGATGCAACAGAACATTCTGAACATGCTGCTCCTGCTGAACATAGTGCCGCTTCTTATGCTGAGGAACATCACAATGTGGAAACTGAAAATTTCGGTCCAAGAATGGAATACCATGAACAAGATAAACCTTGGACAACTAAGATTTACGCAAATCTTTTAGTTGCTGGTTACTTCTTCACTATGGTTTCGTTGTGTGCTTTATTCTGGTATGCCATCCAATATGCAGCAAATGCAGGTTGGTCAGTTGCTTTGAAGAGAGTTCCTGAAGCTATTTTTACGTTCATTCCTGTAGCATTTGTGGTTTTGTTTGTAGCTGTGCTTTTAGGTAAAGACGATTTATACCACTGGGCTCATTATGAACATTTGGGTTTGAAACCTACTGATGCTGGTTACGATAAAATTTTAGCTGGTAAATCTGGTTTTTTGAATACAAAAATGTTGTTCATTTTACCTGCTATCTTAATCGCAATTTGGGTATTTATCGGTCATAAACTAAGAGGATTGTCATTAGCTGAAGATACTGCTCCTAAAGGGGATGTAACCTTCTTCAAAAAGAGTATTCGTTTTAGCGCGGCGTTCTTGGTTATTTTTGGTTTCACGATTTCAATCATTGCTTGGTTGTTTATCATGAGTGTTGACGCACATTGGTATTCTACCATTTTTGGAGTTTACAATTTCGCAACTTCTTGGGTATCTGCAATCGCCGTGATAACCCTAACTATCATGTACCTAAAGAATCAAGGTTACTTAGGATTGGTAAACAAAGAACATATGCACGATTTAGGTAAATTTATGTTTGCCTTCACCGTGTTCTGGACCTACATTTGGTTATTCCAATATCTTTTGATTTGGTATGCTCAAATTCCAGAGGAAATGATGTACTACCAAATCCGTTATGAAAACTATAAGCCTTATTTCTTAGCGAATTTCTTCATTAACTTCGTAACACCTTTCGTGTTCTTGTTAATGAGAAGTGCTAAGAGAAATTCAAAAATCATGGTTGTTATTCCTGCACTTTTAATTGTTGGACACTACTTTGATGTATGGTTTATGGTAATTCCAGGTGTATTTGGTCCTAACCAACATATCGGAATATTGGAAGTGGGTATCTTCTTGTTGTTCTCTGGATTGTTCGCATTCTGGATTTTGAACAGCTTAACAAAACGTGGATTGGTTGCAGTCAATCACCCATATTTGGAAGAATCTGTTTACCACGATACTGGAGTTTAATTCGATTGATCTAATGTATAAGAGAAAGGTCATCACTCCGTGGTGACCTTTTCTTTTTTATAGTTACACCTTCAATTTTTCGCCTCTAGAATTGGTCGAAAACTTAAAGTAATTAAATCATGAATTGTCTCAAAGGAATCAATTAAATCAAAGCTAGTTTTACATCTAGTTCAACTTTAAATTAACTTTGTATCTTTTCAATTTGTTACATTTCAACTGAGTAATTAAAACTTCGTTCAACTATTTTTATTCCTTTCATTAAAATACCTCATTAATATTTAATTTTGCAATACATGGAAATTTCCTCAAAATACAATCCCTCTGATATAGAAAATAAATGGTACCAATTTTGGTTAACCAATAAATATTTTAGTAGCAAACCTGACCACAGAACTCCCTATACAGTAGTAATTCCTCCTCCAAATGTAACGGGTGTACTTCATATGGGTCACATGTTGAATAATACTATTCAAGATGTATTAGTCCGTCGTGCTAGAATGATGGGTATGAATGCTTGTTGGGTTCCAGGTACAGATCATGCAAGTATTGCTACCGAAGCTAAGGTGGTTAACTTATTGGCATCCCAAGGAATCAAAAAAACGGATTTATCACGCGAAGATTTTTTAAAACATGCTTGGGAATGGAAGGAAAAGTACGGTGGAATCATACTGGAACAATTAAAAAAGTTAGGTGCTAGTTGTGATTGGGATAGAACTCGTTTTACCATGGAGCCAAAATTATCGGATGCGGTAATTGAAGTGTTCGTGGATTTATATCAAAAAGGATTGGTTTATCGGGGAACGAGAATGGTGAACTGGGATCCTCAGGGTAAAACTACCTTGAGCGATGAAGAAGTTAAATTCAAAGAAGTAAAAGATTCCTTGTATTACATCAAATATCAAGGTGTGGATTTTGATGGATTTTTAGAAATAGCAACCGCTCGTCCTGAAACAATTGCTGGTGATGTGGCAGTTTGTGTTAATCCCAACGATGACCGATACAAGCACCTATTGGGTAAAAAAGTGCTTGTTCCCTTGATCAATCGTGAGGTGGAAATTATTTCGGATGATTACATTGATATTGAATTTGGAACGGGAGTTTTGAAAGTAACACCTGCTCACGATATTCATGATTACGAAATTGGATTAAAATTCAATCTGCCTGTTATTGATACCTTAAATGATGATGGTACCATCTCTGAACAAGGTGTTCTTTTTGTGGGACAAGATCGTTTCGCAGCACGAAAAGAGTGGGTAAATGATTTGCAAAACCATAATTTGCTCATTAAAGTAGAAGATTATGTGCATAACGTAGGTTTTAGCGAAAGAACCGATGCTGTAGTTGAGCCAAAAATAAGTACTCAATGGTTTTTAGATATGAAGAAATTCATGGAAAAAAATCCGAAAGTACTTTCAGCGGTAATGGACGATGAAATTAAATTCTATCCTGAAAAACTTAAAAATACCTACAAGCATTGGATCGAGAATATCCGAGATTGGAACATCTCTCGTCAGTTGTGGTGGGGACACAGAATTCCGGCATTTTACGATGAGTCTGGTGATTTTGTTGTGGCACAATCAGCGGAATTAGCTTTAGCTGAATTTGCGAAAAAAGGGAAAACTCTTAAGATAGATGATATCAAACAAGACGATGATGTTTTAGACACATGGTTTTCAAGTTGGTTATGGCCCATATCAGTTTTCGATGGGTTTGAATCAAAAGAGGAATTAAATTATTATTATCCAACCAACGACTTAGTTACGGCGCCCGAGATTATGTTTTTCTGGGTGGCCAGAATGATTATGGCTGGATATGAATATACAGGCGAGAAGCCCTTTAAAAATGTTTATTATACAGGAATTGTAAGGGATAAACAACGCCGAAAAATGAGTAAAAGTTTGGGAAATAGTCCCGATCCATTGGATTTAATTGCTCAATATGGCGCTGACGCGGTTCGTTTGGGGATGCTTTTGTGTGCACCTGCCGGTAATGATATTTTATTTGATGAAAGTCAAATCGAACAGGGTAGAAACTTCTGTAATAAAATCTGGAATGCCTATAGATTGTATCATCAATGGCAACCATTAGAGAATGTCGAAATGCGACCTTACGAAGTAGATGCAATAAAATGGTTTGAAAATCGTTTGAATCGAACATTAATTGAAAATGAAGAACATTTTGCTCAATTCAGACTTTCAGATGCGTTAATGAATCTTTATAAGTTGATCTGGGATGATTTTTGTGCAGTTTATTTAGAAGCGGTAAAACCACATTACGGTGAATCAATTACGGCATCTGCGAAAGAAGCAACTAAATCCTTTTTTGCGCAATTGATGAAAGCCATTCATCCATACATGCCATTTATTTCAGAGGAAATTTATCAATCAATTTATGATGCTGGTATAGATAAACCTTGTGTAATTAGCGAATATCCGGTAGGCGATAAAGGAAAAGCAAACGCATATGAATTGCCAATGCAATTGGTTTCTGAAGTTAGAAATATACGAGCTCAGAAACAAATTTCACCAAAAGAAAGACTAACCGCTTGGATGGAAAATCCTGAATTGGAATTAGTAGAATTTACTTCGATGATATCCAAGCTATCGAATGTTGAATTTCAAACAAATTCAAGAGTTTCCAATTCGAATCAAACCATGTTTTTGGTGAATAAATCTGAAATTTGGTTGGAGTTGAACTTAGAAATTGATGTTGAATCAGAAAGAATTAAATTGCAAGAAGAAATCAACTACCTCGAAGGATTTTGGAAAGCTACGAATTCCAAGTTATCAAATGAGAAATTTGTAGCCAATGCGAAACCAGAAATTGTGGAAAAAGAACGTCAGAAATTAAATGATGCGGAATCCAAATTGCAGAATTTACGGGTTCAGTTGAGCAACTTGTCGTGAAGTTGATTGATAACGGCTTTAATCATTTTAAACCTAAACTAGTTATTGAGTTCTAAGCCTATTCAATATCAATTTTTTCTGGTTTTGAGCGTCTTAATATGATGTTCTCCTATTGCATTCCCTAGGAATTTGCCGTTTTCAATACCTTCCCGGAAGTGAATTCCTCCATATAATCGACTTAAACACGCTTCATCGCTCGCTGCTCTAAAGTTCTTGAAGTGACGAGTACCCAATCCGAATTCCATTTCTGCTGAATCCGTAAACTCATACTCACCGAACATGTGTGTTAAAACAGTTGCAGCTGCACTAGAAATTACGCTGTGAGCACTGGGGTACTCTGGGAATGCGGGTGTTTCAATATAAGGCAGCCAAGAACTGTCTAAATGCATTCTGATGGCGTTTACAGGACGAACATATTCGTAATGATATTTTGCATCCCATGCAGCTATAAATCCATCAAAAATCGCAGCAGATAATCTCACCATACCCTCAGCGGATTGGAAAAGAGAATACTTTTTGTTTCTTGCAACAGTAGAAAACATGGAAAGCCAATGTCCAACTGGGGAAACCTTCAAAACTTTGATGGTGGCATGACCATAATGAAACGTGCTGTTTGGATTGTCATCCCAATATTTCGCAATACGAATTTTATTGGAATCCAACTTTTTACTTTCATCATACACTTCCTTCATTAGTTTATTGAATTCGGGATTTAGTGATTTGTATTTTATAAATTCATTTCCTTCTGAATCTTTGGATTTAGAAATGGGTTGTATTTTATAAATCGCCGGTTCTGGCATAGAACTTCTAAAGTGATCTGCACTAGGAATTAATGTGGGTCTGATTTTTTTCCAGTTAGGTTCCAGAGCCTGCATGTATTCTGTGGGTGTAGGTTGCCAATAGTGAGCATCGTTTTTAGCTAAATATAAATCCACACCACGGGTTTCATTGAAGCTATCTTTTTTTGCCCATTTGATGATAAGGGAAGAAACACTATCGCCCCATGAAAGACTATTTTGGTATACTTGATTTGAAAGTTCCGATTTATAATATTCCAATTTGCGATTTCTAAATGCAACAACACTATCTTCCTTCCATACAAGTGCTTTTGCCGTACTGGTATAAGCAGCCAATGCCACTAAATCTAAACAGTAACCTTTAGAAGTATCGGGCATAGCTTCAAACTTCAAATCTTTTAATTGACCACTGAGAGAAAGCAGATCATTTGAAAAAGGTTGTAGAGCCTGATAAGCAGCAACGCTGGCATAAAAATAACGTCGACTTCCCACTGGAGGATTGGTAGCATCCAAAACAATGGCATTTTGGATAGCAAGGTTACATTCGCTCAACACATCATGATTGAGGATAACTTTGGATTTGTTTTCACTACACGATGTGAATGAAATTAGCAAAACGACAGCCGTAATTACTAGAAAATTGGGGAGTTTTAAATTCGTAGTTTTCATATTGGGGGATCAGGGGTTGCCCAGTTAATGCCTAGTTCTTATTTAGTTGTACCTAGCTGGAATCTAGATGTATCTGTTTAGTGCTTTGATTGTTGTTTAGTTGATGTCTAGTATACGAATTTAAATAAAAAAGGCCACCCATGGTGGCCTTTTTTAAACGAAGCGTTTATAAAATTTTAGTTTTTATCATCTTCGATGATAACACCAGATACTTCTTTATATGGAGAAGCAACGGTAACAAAGCTCTTAAGACGTTTGATATCCTTTACGCGCTGTGTTGCTTTTTGGCGATTTCTAGCTTCTTTTCTTTTAAGTCTTGTAACTCCCATAACAAATAAATTTCTGCAAATATAAGGTAATTAATTAATTTTTCAAAATGTTTCCTTTATTGTCGTAAAAAACAATTTGTTTGATGCTGGAATTACTCAATACTCCCGGAAAGCTGCTCGTTAAATAACCATTGCCATATCCCAAATACACTTTTTTCTTCCCTCCATCGGCCATTTCGCAAACAGCGGCAATTGCTCTGGTTGGAGCTTTTACATACTTAAACGACTTCGCAGGCTTGAATACTTTGGCTTTTGCATTATTCTGTGTGGCAATAAATCGAATATCATTATTTGGCTGATTTACCCAACCTAACGCTCTTCCATCCCCCGGAACATAAAACCCTACATCTGAACCGTTTTTCCATGAAAATGTTCCCTTGTTATTCAATAAAACTCCACCATTCATTGCATCATCTGGACCATGCGTTACGCGTGTGTAACTGTTATTACCAATACACAAAATATCATCGTAACCGTCTTGATTGATATCACAAACTTGCATCCCATTTATTGGACCCATTTGAGACTCAAAAGGTAAAGGACTAACCGTAAAGGCACCACCATTATTGAGTAGAAGCAAATGTTGAAACTCATTCGCAAACATCTTGCTTTGATTCAAATTTTCTTCACCAAAAATATCCAACATAGTTTGACCACCAAATGCCGTGTAATTCGTAAATTTTTTATTTAAGAAACTTGGAAAAGCTACCACCATTTCGTCCATTTGATACATAGGATATTCTTGTCCATTTTTCAAATAACTCAAAAAGAAATCATGTCGCCCGTTTTTATCGACATCAGCCCAATAAATAGTAACGGGTTCGCTTTGACGAGCGCAGATAAACGAATTCGTGCCTTTATTACCTACAACATAATCCAAATCACCATCATTGTCAACATCGATAGGCGCAATACTGTTGAACCAACCCGAGTACTTCAAAGTACCGGCTTCTTCCGTTGCATTGACGAACTTTCCTCCTACATTTTTCATGAATACAATGGGTGTATATTCTCCAACCAACATCAAATCCAATTTGTGATCGTTGTTATAATCGGTGAAAATAGCTTCACTAATCATTCCCGGCATAACTAAATCTGGAACAACGGATTCTGTTACATCCGTAAATTTTCCGTTATCATTTCTCAGCAAATAACTGCGAATCTCAACAAAAGGATAGAAATTAGGTAATAATCTTCCTGCAACAAATAAATCCAAATCACCATCACCGTCGTAATCCCCGGCAGTAACTGAACTGGAACTTGCAACTACTTTGGGTAGCGAATTTGTTTTATCAACGAAATTCCCTTGGCCTTTGTTTTCGTACAACCGGTGAGTGTATTTGGGACTTGGCCATGAGAACTCACTTCCTCCCGCTGCAACGTATAAATCTAAGTCGTTATCATTATCCATATCAAATAATAATGAACCTGTTACGTCTGCAGGAATATCTTTCCATGGTTGACTGTTATTCAACTTAAATGAACCATCCTTTTGCTGTATAAACAATTTGGATCCTGATCCTCCCGATGCATTTCCAATAAACGCATCCAATAATCCATCGTTATTAACATCTCCAGTTGTTAAACCAGGACCTAACATGGTAAAGCGATGAGGAAGTAAAGGCTCTCTTTTAAAGTCAGGGGTCTCCTGATCCTCGTGCTTAAACGGTAATGTGTTTTCATTCAATTCATTGAAAAGAATATTTTTGGATTGACTCAATTTCAAAATTTCGCTGTTTCCATTTTGAAATTGATCTACATCAATTAATGTTACATCACCTTTTTTCAATTCAGACACATTGAATTTTTTTACTTTCCCATTCAATAAAACCAGTTCTACAAACTCAATCGGATTTTCGCTATCAAACCCAATGTGGATTAATTGATCCGAGGAACTTAAATACCCTTTAATTGGTGATTTTTCGAATAAACGTATTTGTTTCTTATCCTTAACAAATACTTTGGTACCTTCAGTTGATTTGTTCGATTTAGATGTAATCTTTAAATTATAAAAATGATCGTTGGAAAGCTTGTTCTTATAAATCAAAGGGACGTCACCTTGATTACAAACAACCAAATCCATTTGTCCATCGTTATTTAAGTCGCCGTAAGCCGAACCTGTACTGAGAGTGGGTTCAGACGTTCCTAATTCCAATGCTTTGTTGCTGAATCCTTGACCTTGATTGTTAATGTATAAGTAGTTCACTAACTTTTCAAAGGGAAGTTTTTCTAAAACTTCCTTATGGGTTACTTTGCCCCCTTTGGTTTGTTCCTTTCTGTTTTGATATAAAACAAAATCCAAATTCGTTACATCGCGATAATAACCGTTCGTTACAAATAGGTCTTGAAATCCATCGTTATTAAAATCACAGAATAAAGGCGACCAGCTCCAATCTGTTCGAGCAATTCCATATAAATAACTTTGGTCAGAGAACTTTCCATCTCCCATGTTGATTTGTAAAACGTTTTTCATGTATTGTTTACCGTAGTTGTTTTTCTTACTAACAGTAACAAAGTCATAGTCGCGAGGACCCAAAAGAGTCATAAAACGTTTGGGACTTTCAGGCAACATATCGAGCGTAAGCAAATCAATTCGACCATCGTTATTTACATCAGATACGTCACTTCCCATAGAATTATTGGAAATATGTTTGAAAGATGAGTTGCATTGATCGGCAAAAGTTCCGTCACCTTGATTGATGTAAAAATAATCGGGAATGTGGTAATCATTACAAACATATAGATCTACCAGACCGTCTCCATTGTAATCGGCAGGGGTAGCACTCAGGCAATAGCCCATTGCGGTCATGCCTGCAGATTCAGTTATATCCGTGAATTTACCTCCATCGTTGCGTAAAAATTGTTGTTTGGATGATTCATCCATTTTCAATGTTTTATGAAAAGGCACATTGATATCTGACCAGTATTTTTCTGCATGATTCCCGATGTAAACATCTAAATCACCGTCTGCGTCAAAATCAAAAAATGCAGCGCAACTCGTATTTCCAGAATTCGCTAAATTCCATTTTTCAGCCTCTTCTTTGAAGGTTAAGTTTTTTTGATTAATAAATAATTTATTTTTTTTCTTTTCGGGGGATGATGAGGGGCCACTGCTACAAACATAAATATCTAACCATCCATCGTTGTTTACATCCACCATGTATACGCCTGTCATCCATTGATTTGTACTAACCCCGGCAGATTTAGTGATATCTTCAAATTTGAAATCACCTTTATTTAAATACAAAACAGAACTTCCTGAATTGGAAGCAAAATACAAATCGTTCAAACCGTCATTGTTTATATCACCCATTCCAACTCCAGCACCATTAAATAAATAATGGTAGGTAAACTGATTTAGAGAATCGTTTTCGGGGACGTTATTAACAAAAGTAATTCCAGATTCATCGGAAGGAATACTTTCAAAAACGGTTTCTTCGTTGGAATCAGAATCTGAATCTGAACATCCATTAAATAATGAACCCAATAACAATAGCCACAAGAAATTGCGGTTAAAATTTTTCATATTTGCGAAAATAGAATTTATTTATGATTTTCTTACCTGATCGTATCTCAAGAAAACGAAAAGTAAAAAAGTAAATCCCCACAAACTACTTCCCCCAAACGAAACAAAGGGAAGGGGAATTCCAATTACTGGTACGAGTCCAATGGTCATTCCAATGTTTACAAACCAGTGAAAGAATAGGATAGAAGCTGCGCTATACCCCAAAATACGACCATATACATCTGATTGACGCTCGGCCAAAAAAATCAATCTTAATAACAGCATTAGGTACATACCAAAAAAGAACGTAACCCCTAAAAATCCCCATTCTTCACCAATGGTGCAAAATATAAAATCTGTATGTTGTTCGGGTACAAATCCCATTTTGGTTTGAGAACCTTTCATAAAACCACGTCCATCTATTCTACCTGCTCCAATGGCTATTTTTGACTGTTCAAGGTTGTAACCCATTCCTCGTTTATCTTCCTTTAACCCTAAAACAATTTCGATACGATCTTTCTGATAGACTTTGAATATTTTGTTGTAAGCATACCCAACAACACCTGAAAACAAGGAACTACCAATAGAAATGGCTAAAATGAGCAAAACAAATTGTCGATTCTTTCGTCCAAAATACACCAATATACTACTGATTCCCAATAATATACCATACAAATATCCAAAAGAAATATTCAAGCTATTTAAATAAATAGAGATAATAGACAAAACTCCAATCCAAATAGAAATAACCAAAATATAACCGGGCAAACCTTCTCTATACAGAACCAAGAAAAACGAGAGATATACCAAAGCACTTCCTGTATCATTTTGAAATAATACAATCACCATGGGAACAAGAAAAATACCTAGAGAAATGGAAATATTTTTCCAACCTCGGAATTTCATTCCATATCCGCCTAAGAATTTAGCGAGAGCCATACTCGTGGCAATTTTGGCAAATTCTGACGGTTGAATCCCAAATCCCCCAAAGCCAAACCAAGATTTAGCACCTGCCACTTCCTTTCCTATGAACAATACGAGAATATTCAGCAAAATGATGAATCCATACACGTAATAGGATAAATATTCTACCAGTACTACATTGGCGAATGCTATGGTCATAATAATCAGTGCAGATCCTGCGATCCAAATCAACTGACGGGTTGCAATTGCCGATAGTTGGAATCCAGTTTGATTTACATCTGATGTAACTGAATAAATATTTATAAAGCCAATTAACACCAGTATACTGAACAAGATTATGGATACTGAGTCCATTTTGTTGAGTTGCGATAATTGACGAGTACTTGGCATATTAAAATTCTAAAACGGTTTCTAAAATACGTTTCTCCATGGCTGTTTTTGAAGAAGTTTGGGGATGTTTTAAATACTTTTCTATCATTAATGTTGCAATGGGAGCTGCATAGGTTGCCCCAAATCCACCATTTTCAACAATTACAGCGATTGCTATTTTAGGATTATCTTTAGGTGCAAATGCAATAAATAACGAGTGATCCTTGCCATGAGGATTTTGTGCAGTTCCCGTTTTACCGCAAATTTCAATGTCATTTACTGAAGCAGCAAATGCGGTACCACCTGGCTGCATTACTTTTGCCATACCAGCCACTACCGTTTCGTAATGAATTCGATCAATCGTTGTGTAATGCTTGGTTTTGAATTTCTTTTGCCATTCTATATCACGAATGCCATTAATGGACTTAACAATATGTGGGGTGTAATAGTATCCACGATTAGCTAAAATGGCTGCAACATTAGCAAGTTGTAATGGTGTCAATAAAATTTCACCTTGACCAATACCCAACGATATAACCATAGATGAACGCCATTTAGGTCCGTGTCTTCGATTTAGTTGTTCAACGGATGGAATATTTCCACCAGATTCTCCTAGTAAGTCAATGCCGGTAGGTTCCCCCAATCCAAAACTTCTCCAGTGTTTTGCTAATTGATCGTATCCTTGTTGTACGTTGGCATATTTCGGATTATCTATGATTTCCCTGAACAAGGCACAGTAATAACTGTTACATGATATTTGGATAGAACCCTCTAAATCCAATGGTCCACCATGTGGATGACAACCTACAGTAATACTTCCCATTCGATATCCTCCGCCACATCCTTTTCTGGATTCCGGAACGATAACTCCTTCTTGTAAGCCAATTAGGGCCAATACAGTTTTTACCGTACTTCCCGGTGGATATACCCCTTTAACCGCTCGATTGTATAATGGTTTCTTGGGATCAATCAGCATCTTGCGAAATTCCTTATTCCTGCCTTGACCAATTAAATCGTTTGGATTGTAGTCGGGCTTGTTAACAAATGCCAAAACTTCACCAGAACCGGGTTCAATAGCAACAACAGAACCTCGTTTTCCAGACAATAATTTTTCGGCATATTGCTGCAATTCTAAATCCATAGAACTAATAAAATCAGGACCAGCAATGGCAGGATAATTGAATGAGTCATCATTTACAACTCCACGTTCTCTATAAGTTCTATCTTGCCAAACCGTTCTAATCCCTTTGCGGCCTCGCATGTAAGGTTCGTAGTATTTTTCAATTCCAGTAATTCCAACTAGGTCACCGGGTTGATAATAAGGGTCATTTTTAAGAAGGTCTTCAGAGGCCTCACCTAAATAACCAAAAGCATGTGCACCACCAATAATTTCGTAAGATCGGTCGGTTCTAGGTTCGATATAAAATCCTTTCAGACGATACAAATTTTCACGAATTACCGTGTATTGTCGTTCAGTTAAATTAGAATAAAATAAAGCAGAATGATTGTAGGCATTGTTCTTTTGTCGTTTCTTGGATTTTATCCACGACTCTAACAACAGAGCATTGTACTTAACAGTGTCGATTTCTAGTACCTCACATAAAAAATCCCGATTTTTAGGTTCTATTTCCCGAGGAAAAATAAATAAATCATACATCACCAAATTCTTGGCAATGATTTTTTTATTTCTATCGTAAATAACAGATCTAGCAGGGTAGAGGGTAATTTTATTTAAGGCATTGTTAATGGCTTTTTGTTCATATTCGGTATTGAATAATTGTAAACTCGCCACCCGGTAAAGAAATAAAAGAAAAAATACAACGAATATTACGATGAAGGTTTTATACCGCTGTTTATGGATATCAATCATAACATTGGGGATTGATTAACGTCGGAAAATAGATTTAAACAGCAAAATTAACAAGTAGGATCCAATCGTTGAAACCATAGTTGTGCCTAATATCCTAAAAAAACGAACCCACTCGAAAAAATCCAATGAAAAAAATACAAAATGATGGATGAAAATAAGAGATAAGGTATAATAGGTAAAGAACAATTGTCCTTTAGTATCGACATTTATATAATTTTCACCCTGCAATTGAATAGAATCAAAATCAACAAAACGATGGTCAATTAAATTCTTAAAGAAAACCATAAATACGCAACTCGCAGCATGTGTGCCAAATGAACCCGATAGTAAGTCGATAAACGTCCCAAAAACAAATGCAATTACCAGTTGAGCATACTTGTTTGTATTTACAGGTAATACCATAAATAACATCAAATAAGGCATTGGACGCATCCAAAATCCCATGTCCACTTCTTGGATAATAAAGGACTGTAAAAATGCCAGCACCAGCGCGATTAAAAACAGCTTAATGTATTCAATCATTATTATTTGGATTAATGTTGCCCGACATGTTTAATGAATCCAATTCGTTTTTGAAGTGGTATTTGATGCAATACACATTATTGAGTCGACTAAAATCAGTGGCTAATTTTACGCGGATTTCATGGTAATGAGATTTCGATTCTGGATTAATATATTCTATTGTACCGATTGGTATGTTTGGTGGAAAGATGGATGAATAGTTACTGGTCAGTATTTTCATTCCTTTTTTTACCGGTTCAGTCCGATTTACTTCCAATAATTCTCCTTGATTAGAGTGACTTCCGTCCCATTTTAATACACCTTGTCGCAAATCCAACTCCGGAATATAAGGAGTAATCTCAAACTTGGAATTCAACAAAGACATTCCTCGGGAGAAATTATCACTACAATCTAGGATAACTCCAACAACACCCGAAGGGCTAATCACGGCCATACCTGGGGTTATGCCTTGTAATTTGCCATGATTGATATAAAAGAAATTGTCTGGAGAATTGGTCGAATTTCGGATTACTTTAGTAGTGATATAACTATATGCTGTTTTTAAATTCGGATATTTAGCATTTAATGAATCAAAAAACTGGGTATCCTTGTATTTGTTGAATTGATAGGAATTGATTTGCAATTGATTTCTCAAAGCAATGTTTTCATTTCTTAACGCAATATTCTCTTGTTTGAGATTGACAAACTCTGTAACGTTGGACTTCCATTGATCAATGGTTCTGAAAAATGCTGTACTGCTTTTAAAATAAAAGGAGTGTTGATAGATGTGATATCTCAGTACTTGATTCACTGAAAAACCAAATAAAATCAATGCGAAAAGTGGATACGAATTGTGTTTAATCCATCGTATTAAAATCCACATAGTTTATTGATTTCGGTTATCTAGTTAAAATGTATGGTATGTAAAGTATTAAGCTGTCATTAAGAACTTGAATTTACCTATATTTTTTAAGGCAATTCCCGTTCCTCGTACTACGGCTCTCAATGGATCTTCAGCAATATTTACTTTAAGTTTGGTTTTGTTAGAAACTCGTTTGTCGAGTCCACGCAACAATGCTCCTCCACCAGTAAGCCAGATTCCATTGGTAAGTATATCGGCACTTAATTCAGGTGGAGCTTGTTCCAAAGCACGTAATATAGCCTCTTCTACTTTCATGATGCTCTTGTCTAATGCGCGTGCAATTTCGTTATACGATACGTGAATGGATTTAGGAATACCCGTCATTAGATCTCGTCCATAAACCGCATAATCTTCCGGTGGATTCTCTAATTCCTGCAAAGCACTTCCAATGTTGATTTTAATCTTTTCAGCGGTACGCTCACCAATCAAAAGATTGTGTTCGCGACGCATATATTCAACGATATCTAAGTTAAACTCATCTCCTGCAACACGAATGGATTCATCGCAAACAATACCTCCAAGTGCAATAATGGCGATTTCTGTGGTTCCACCTCCAATATCAATGATCATATTTCCCTGGGGTTGAGTAACATCAATACCTATACCCACAGCAGCAGCCATAGGTTCGTGGATTAAATATACTTCTTTAGCTCCTGATCGCTCGGCACTATCTTTCACCGCACGTTTTTCAACTTCGGTAATTCCCGATGGGATACAGATTACCATTTTCAATTGAGGACTGATCCATTGTTGACGCTGATTCATCATTTTAATCATTCCACGAATCATGTGTTCAGCGGCTTGGAAATCAGCGATTACACCATCTTTCAAGGGACGAATGGTGCGAATTCCTTCATTTTCTTTACCATACATTTGCATGGCTTCTCTTCCAATTGCAATAACATTACCTGTATTACGCTCCAAAGCGATGATTGAAGGCTCGTCAACAACTACCTTATCTTTATGAATAATTAGGGTATTGGCCGTACCCAAATCAATTGCTAATTCCTGTGTTAGAAAGCTAAAAATTCCCATTTAATAATTGTGCTAAGGCAAATTAATTACAAAAGTACGTTATTATTCAAGCAGATTTTAAACAAATTAAAAAATATTGCCCATGGAAATTGAAAATTGTTGACGTGAGGCATAATTACCTACTTTTCCTTGGCCGTATTCAAAACGAAAATCCATTTCTAAAACTCTAAATTTCAATCCCATTCCGCGGCTAGAAATCCAAGGATTTCGGTTGGCAGTTGCAGTTAATGTATAATTAGGTGTGCTGAAAATCAATGTGTTATATGGGTTTTTGTAGTGAAATGGAGAACCATGTACAAATGCCAATCCTGCGTCTCCCCAAACATAGAATTTCAATGACTTTAAAAAGGGACCATTGATTGAATACGAAGGGATCAAACTCGTTATGGGTAGTGAAATTTCTGATTGTATATTAAAAAAACTAGTACCGCCTCGACTGGCAGAAGAAATACCCCTAACATTTCCCCCAACACCTTGTAAGGGATAACGACCAACAAATTGACCGGAATAACCCGATGAATTATCGAATTGATTGGGATCTATCCAACCATTGTTTCCCATTATCCAGTAAAATACATTTGATTTAGTGAGCGAATATCTAGCCTTCATGCGGGTGTCCCAATTCAACATTCGGTAACGCTGGTTAATATTTATTTTTCCTTCAAGCGCAGAAATCCATTTGATATCAGTCGATTTTCGGAAATAACCATTTTCAATACAAACTAGGTAATCCGCATTCAATTGGCTGCCACTTATGGGAAATTTGAAACGATCAAATATAGATAAATTTATGGTTTGAAGGTGTGTATTTTGAATGGTTGATTTGGTCGAATTCTCGCTGAGATTTAACGGAATAATTTGGTCAAAATGATTTTTTAACAATAGTTTCATTTCTAAATTGCGATGTAATTTGTTTTTGCCAAATACATCAGAATAAAACCCCAAATCGTAACGAATGCTTCTATTCCTAAAATAATTGGAATTACTTATTGTAAATTGTCGAATTCGGTAGTGAATTTGTTGATCTACCCTGCGTCCATTTTGAAGACCATAATGATGTGAAATTTGAAATCCCAGTCTTCGTCGATTGATATTTGTAAACGCCAAAAAATTCAAACTCGACTGTTTTAATAGATTCGGGAATGAACCTTTGTAAAACAAGGTAATCGGAGAATTATATAAACGCTCAACAGCAATATTTGAATTGTAGAATAAATCTAATTCTTGATTCGATAAATAATAAATACTGGATTCCGTGTATTGCCAATTTCTAAAATCTTCCAATTTATATCCTGTACTCGAATAAGTTAAATTTTGATTTTTTCGAGGGATATTTATTCGAGTTTTATTGAATTCAAATGGACTGATAAATCGCTTTGAGGAATCCCAAAAATTTGATACTTCGGTGATGCTATCCAATTTGGGTAAATCAAAAGAATAAGGAATTTTTTGAAGGGTATCTCGAATCAATAATTCACTGTTTTTATTCAAAGAATTGACATGTAATTGGTTGTCAATAATATAATATTCTAGGTATTGGTTTAGATTTTTAACAGCCACTTGATGATAAAAATAACCTTTTGTTCCAGTGGCAAAACTGTTCCATTTGTTTTCTGATGAATTGTATAAATAATGCAATACTTCAGAATGATTACCCGTTGTTCGAATTACGGAGAAATGATCCGCTGATTCTAGGACAAAATCCCGAAAATCCACCGATTCTTTAACAATTTTTGATTGAAATATTGTATCCCATTTATTATTAAATCCAGTATCCCATTTATATTTATCGGAAAGATTAAAGGTATGCGTTGAATCCAAAGTAGCAATTATTCCAGTAGTAAAAATGGTATCAGACCCTGAATAAATTCGGTTTAATACAATAAAATATAGATTGGATCGAATGGGTTGGAATAATTGTATGGCACAATTGAATGAAGAATTAAAGGGTTGATTTGTTTTTATTTCCGTTGTATCATTCTTGAAATCATTCGGAGTTTCGTTTTTTATTAAGGCATTTTCATCCGTAAGCAGAGAATTTAAGTCGAACTTCTTTACCACTGGTGTTCGACCTGCATTTCGATGTAATACGAATATTTGGTTGTCTAAATTTAGTTCAACACTTTGAATATCAATGAACTTTAAAGGTATTTGTAAATCAGATTTTTTACCTTCTTTAAATCCCATGGATTCAATTTCTAAAATGCGTTTTTTTAACCAAACGTTAAATCGCTCTTCAAAATGATAGAAAAATGTACGTTCAAAACTGTTTGCATTTTTTAATAACAACCAAAATGCTCCATTGATGCTTCTTCCTTTTTCCTTTTCGAATAAGTACCAAACTATTGTACCAAAAAGCTCTTCATATTCTTTTTCTATGTAATTTATATTGTTGAATTTGCCTTTTTTTGCCCAATAACTGAATTTTTCAAATTCATCAAAGGAAATTGGTTTAGAGAAATAATTGCAAAAACCTGAAATTAACCAAGCTGGTGGCTTGATGGCGGTGGGACTCAATTTTTCCCGCATTAATATCCCACCCAAATACTCCTGTAAGTATT
Organism: uncultured Rhizobium sp.; assembly: GCA_964415065.1. Lineage (GTDB taxonomy): Bacteria > Bacteroidota > Bacteroidia > NS11-12g > UBA955 > VMCP01. The sequence continues at coordinate 57,412 of CAYPYX010000007.1, read as the reverse complement.
GTCTGGCTACGTAATAACGTATTTGCTGTTTCATGGCAAATAAGTTCTCTTTGTAATAAATGTGTGAAATTAATGATGACTCAAATGTTGGGTTGGATGTTGCTAATGATTCCTTTGAATGAATCATTAATCGAATTTGGTCGTTCATTTTATATGACAAACTTTTGTTCAATTCTGTAATGGCCATTTTGGCAACTACGAAGTAGGAATCAATGTGTCGATCAGTTAATTTTCTGAGATGCTGGTCATTTTCATCTACAATAAATTCAATTATACCCTGTTTATACGAAACAAAGTGATTCTGAACAGAGGCTCCATGTAATCTTTTGGTGGGTAGAGTTAATTGAAAACATCCCCAGAAAAAAAATATAAAAAATCGCTGCACGGAAATATTCTTCACTTTTTGGGTTTTTAGGAATGTATTCAAGTTAGTCAAATATAATTAAGATTGTTGAATTCAACACGATAGCTTTTATTGCTAAATTGATTTTTTCATTCCATTGATTAATTGTAGTTTTGAACATGCATTCAACGCAGTATTATATTGATTTAGAAGACCAGTTCGGAGCTCATAATTACCACCCAATTCCCGTGGTAATTGAAAAAGGTGAAGGCATTTTCGTATGGGATGTAGAAGGGAAGAAGTATTACGATTTTCTGTCGGCATATTCCGCAGTGAACCAAGGACATTGTCATCCTCGAATTATTAATGCACTTAACCAACAGGCTAGTAAATTAACCTTGACCTCAAGAGCGTTTCATAATAACGTATTGGGTGAGTACGAAAAATTCATAACTGAGTTGTTTGGTTACGATCGTGTTTTGCCTATGAATACAGGAGTGGAAGGCGGAGAGACAGCAGTTAAGTTAGCGAGAAAATGGGGATATGAAGTAAAGGGAATACCACAAAATCAAGCTGTAGTTTTATTTGCAGAGGGTAATTTTTGGGGAAGAACTATTGCTGCTATTTCATCAAGTGATGACCCAGACAGTTTTGGAGGATTTGGGCCATTCGTGCCAAATTTTAAGTCCATTCCTTATAATAATCTAGAAGCTTTGGAAAAAGCGTTATCAGATTCTAATGTTTGCGCTTTTATGGTGGAACCTATTCAAGGTGAAGCGGGTGTAGTTGTGCCAGATGAAGGATATTTACGTGGAGTCCGAGCACTTTGTTCTAAACACGAAGTATTATTCATTGCAGATGAAGTTCAAACTGGAATTGGAAGAACAGGTAAATTGACTTGTTGCGAGCATGAAAATGTGAAGCCCGATTTGTTGATATTGGGTAAAGCTTTAGGTGGGGGAGTATTGCCTGTAAGTGCCGTATTAGGAAACGATGAAGTAATGCTCACCTTAAAACCAGGTCAACATGGTTCTACTTTTGGTGGAAATCCTTTGGCTTGTGCAGTTGCTACCGAGTCGCTAAAAGTGATTACAGAGGAGAATTTGATCCAGAATGCAGAAAAAATGGGACAAATTTTCAGAGAAAAACTTACCCAGATGAATTTACCTATGGTTGAATTTGTTAGAGGTAAAGGTTTGCTTAATGCCATTAGAATTGAACCTTTTAATGGTGGTAAAAAAGCGTATGACGTTTGTATTCAATTAAAAAAGAATGGGTTACTAGCCAAACAAACGCATGAACATATTATTCGTTTTGCTCCGCCATTGATTATTACAGAAGAACAAATTATTCAAGCGGCAGAAATAATTGAAAAATCTCTCAAAGAAATGATGCAATAATAAAAATAAGTATTATTTTTGCATTCCTTTCAGCTCGGGTGGCGGAATAGGTAGACGCGCAGGACTTAAAATCCTGTTGACAGTAATGTCAGTACGGGTTCGATTCCCGTCCCGAGCACCAAATGCGCACTACCGCAATTTTATCTCTGGTGTTAGTGCTTTCCCTAAGTTATTGTACTAATAAACTACCAGAAGGCGCTTTCTACATCTCGGAAAATGATACTTCATACCCCGAAGATATTCGTTCCATTTCCCAAAAAATCAACAACAATCCTACCGATCCCAATAACTATTACCTAAGAGGTAACGCCTTTTATTTTTTGGATAGATTTGTTGATGCAGCTCGTGATTATAAAACAGCCTCCATCCTCGATGAAAAAAATCCGTTGTATGCATATAAAGTTGCAGAATCACTTCTTGCTCCTGATACAGCTAACTTTACCGAAGCAAAAACATTTTTAGAAAAATCCATCCAATTAAAACCAGATTATTCCGAAGCTATATATCTAAAGTCGAAAATTGAATTGGCCCGTCAACAATATCCTACCTTAGAAACTTCAATTAAGCCACTGTTTAAAAATCCAGATTTTAAGGAAAAAGCAATGATTTTATTGGTACTCGCTCGTAAAGAACAAGGAGATACCGTTTCTGCTATTACTTTGTGTGATCAAATATTGTCGGAATTCCCAAATTCATTCGACGCAACCATGCAGAAAGCATTGTTTTTGTATGAAAAAGATCCTGAATTGAGTGAAAAGTATGTAGATAAGGCCATTGTTATCAATGAATTCTCCGACGAAGCGCTTTACACTAAAGGATTATTACTTCAACGAAAAGAACAATACAAAGACGCAGTAAAATATTACGATAAAGTCATTAAAATAAATGCGTTTCATGTTTTTTCGTATTACAATAAAGCGGTTATTGAAACGTTATTTGAGAATTATTCTGCCGCCATTGCACTTTGCGATAAAATAATTTCTTTGAATCCCAATGATGCCAAGACCTATGTTTTAAAAGGAGTTTGCGCCGAAAATATTGGAAATAAAAAAGCCGCCAAAGAAAATTATTTGACGGCTCTTAAATTAGATCCTAAGTATCCTTTAGATGCGGATCAGTTAAAATTGATTAAATAGATTATTTTACTAAAGTCAATCTCCAAGTGTTGATATCTCCTTGGTGAGTTTCATAGTAATATCTTAAAACGATTTCAGTTCCTGACATTTTTTCTATGTACCACTTGTAACCAATCAAGTTTATAAAGTTGTCATCAGCACTTGCCATCGACCAAGTTAAATTTTCAGATGCAGGATCGGAAGGATCACATTTAACTGAATTGTTTTTCCAAGTTACCGCAGTATTGCTGGTAAACTGATAGGTGTCGTCTTTTTCACAAGGACCATAAGTTTCTTCAACACCTGCGCTTGATGAGTCCGTAAATGAAATACTTCTCCATGTGCGCATTTTAAACACCTCTTGCTTTGTTTTTCCTGTGATATCGTCTTCATTCGCAGGGTCCTTTTCACATGATGCAATGAAAACCATTGACAACAGGGCTAATCCATAAAAAAATTTCCTTAACATAAGGCCAAATATAGTAATTTACTTGATAGATGTCTTGAAAAATGCTGTGTAAAGCGAAAAATTTACATAATATTTCAAATTGTTGTTTAATTTCAAATAATGCTAACTACTAAAAGTTAAGCACTATAAAATCAACACAGTCTTAAGTAAATCGATTAATAAATTTATACTAGGGTTCATTAAGAATCCTGCATGAGATCTTGAATTACCTCTCCAGCCATTCTTAAACCAAATAAAGCGGGCATATAAGAAATAGTCCCGTAAAATGACTTCTTATAATTGCTGCCATCTGTTAATCTCAAACTTTCTCTTAGTAAATCACCGTGATTGAAAACGGTTTTGAATCCTTTATAAATTTTGTGCTTTTTGAGTCGCTTTCGTACCGTTCTTGCAAAAGGACAATTGTATGTTTTTTGAATATCGGCTACTTTAACCGTTGCTGCATTAATTTTCCCGCCAGCACCCATACTGCTGATCAATCTTTGATTGAGATCAACACAGGTTTTAATTAAATAAATTTTGGGAGAAACACTATCAATACAGTCCATAACGTAATCGTAACGATTGTTTTTAATCAATGCTATGGTATCATCGGGCGATTGAAAAGTATCTATTACTTTGAGATTTAATTCGGGATTGATATCCAACATACGAGCTTGCATTACTGCCGCTTTTGATAGTCCCACTGTACTACTTAATGCAGGAAGTTGTCTGTTCTTATTCGTAATATCAACAGTATCACCATCAATAATGGTTAAATTTCCAACGCCTGCTCTACATATAAACTCTGCCGCAAAACTACCTACACCACCAAGACCTACTATCAAAACATTTGCTTTAGTTAATTTTCCAAGAGATTCAGGACCTACTAATAATTCAGTTCGTTCGAGCCAATACTTTTCCGACATTCTGCAAAAATACAGTCAGAAAATAGGAATCTCTAAGCAGTTTTCAACAAATCAACGTAATATTGACAAATGAATGTACCAAAATGGTTTCGATCTGCTAGTTTCCTGTCGTTAATATTTTTGTTTGGGGACGTTTTATCGGCGAAAAACCAATTATTTCAATCAAGTAGTTCAACTAAACAACGATTTCAAGTTGATTTTAATATTATTTCACCTCTAGTTTCACCAGTTTTATCTCATCCTAAAGCAGGAACATCGTTGAAGTTGTTGTTTATTAACGTTAATCCAAATAATTCCATACTCAATCAGGAACCGCATTTGGATTCGTATTGGAAACAATGGGAATCCCATGTCTTTATAACGGATTCGGAAAAACGCTACTTTTTACTCGTTCAAACGGAATTGAATTCTGTTAGATTTTCGTATGATTACAGTCAATACATTGTAAATCAGTATGGAAATAATTTTTATCAAATACGATTATTCAAACACGAAATTTTGGATTTATTAAATCATCCTGAAGTGATACATGTAGAGTTAGCCAATAAATTTAATGCCCCCCGAATGTTGGATGATCGATCTCGTATTAAGTCGAATGTAATTCAAGCTCAAAATATTAATAATCTAAAAATCAAAGGTAAAGGAGTCATTTCTGGTATTGTAGACATTGGATTTCAAGCTACACATCCAAATTTTTATGATTCTTTGGGAAAAAATTATCGAGTTAAGCGGTTTTGGCATCAAGGTTATCCCAATTTAGATGGACCAAAACCTTATAATTATGGAATACTATTTTCTGCACCGGAATCCATCTTAAAAGCAGTTGATTACGATGGAACTCACGGAACGCATGTAACCGGAATTGCTGCTGGAGCAGGATTTCCGTCCCCCGAAAATAAATTCCAGGGAATGGCCCCCGAATCTGATATTGTTTGGGTGGGAATTAAATACAAAAATGATACCCTCGAAGGTAGCGCGTTGGGTGATTATGTTGTGGCAAATCCAACAATTTTAGACGGGTTTGATTATATTTTCAATTATGCTGATTCCATGAAAATGCCAGCAGTATGTAATTTGAGCTGGGGTATGCACACCGGGCCGCACGATGGAACTTCTTTATTTGATTTAAGTTTGGATGCATTGGTAAATCAAAAAAACAAATGGAATCAATCAAATAACGGAAGAATTATAGTAGGAGCCAATGGAAATGATGCACGTAACAACATGCATATTCAAATGAATTTGAATAACGATACTTTGGAAACATTAGCTATGGATAGAAGTCGTACCGATTATAAAACAGAAAACGTGTATTGCGACTTTTGGTTTGAACCTCAGTCCAGCTCTGTCTTTAAAGTTAGTTTGATTGATTCATTCAATCAGGAATTGATTACATCGGAATTTTATACGATTCAGTCGGATGGTGCACAAGTTCTCAATTTGGGTACATCAACAGGCGATAGTTTACGCGTGGTGTTCTCCACACAGAAAAAATACATAAATAACGGAAAATCGAATCTTTGGTTGATGGCAGAAGCCAATTCGAACAAAAGATTTATCAAAATCACATTTGCGGGTACTGGCACAGTACATGGTTGGAATTCAGGTAGAACGTATCAATGGACATCTGGTACATTCAGAAGCTATATACAAAATTTAAAACCTTCCAACTGGGTAGAAGGCGATGCTGAATATTGCATGGGCGAAAATGGAGGTACAAGTAAATCCATCATTAGTGTGGGAGCTTATAATAACCGTACTTCCTGGACGAATTTTCAAGGAATTTATCGGGTAGATTCTGCGGTGAAAGAAGGAGATTATGCTCGATTTACGAGCAGAGGCCCCACTACGGATGGTCGGATCAAGCCAGACATTAGTGCACCGGGACAATACATAGCTTCATCGTATCACAAAGATTTAGTTCCTCAATGGCTATTACCATTTGTTCTTTTTCGAGGATCTTTTGGAAATGATAGTGTTTATTATGCTATGTCTAGTGGAACTTCGATGGCTGCTCCTCATGTAACGGGCATCGTTGCTTTGATGTTGCAAGCAGCAAGAGGTAATTTGGATCATAAAGAAGCACTTCAAATTATTAAAGAAACGGCCAAACGCGATGATTTTACCGGAGTAAATGAAAATACCATTTGGGGTTCAGGTAAAATCGATGCATTTGAATGTGTAAAAAAAGCGTTAGAATTTGGTTCTAGCTTTCAAATAGGCGATTTTGAAAAACCTATTTGTTATCTGACTTCTACCGATGTTAAAATCATCGGACATGCAAATAGTTCTTCAAGTGTGCCATCTTTTGATGGTTGGAATTGCCAAGTGTTTGATCTTGCAGGTAGGAATTTAGAAACGGGCACTATTCGATCCGGTAAAATGCAATTCAAAAAGGAAATTCCTCAAGGAGTTTATGTTGTTGAATTGTACAACGAATCTCAGAGATTTGGAGTGAAATTGGTGAATGTAGATTAATTCCACTGCCTTCCAAATCAATTTATTGGTGTATTCTCCGCTTTCCAATTCAAGTAGGATTGAACGTGGCGCTCCTTTTTGTTCTCGTAAATATCAGCGATGGTTACTAAGATTCCAGTTTCCTCTACACTCCCAAAATGATCATTAATGGATGTACCAAAAGTTTTCATTGTGGGACTCAAGCTCATATAATTATTGAACAAAGGAGGTACATTTTCTCCCAGATTGCGCACTTTTTGGGATAATAAATTGTATGCAGCTTTATACTCTAATCCTTTAATTTCTTGAATAAATTCGGTAATGTCGCTTTCTTTTGTAATTGTATGAACTGGACGTGTCAAGTGGTCTGGGTCTGGGAAGAATTCCTCCATAAATCCCAAAATCAAATCACGAGCTTCACGATTGAAATTAGTGTACATAGTAATTTTCCCAAAGAAGTATTGAATTTCAGGATGATCAACAATTAGTGCACCTAATCCGTCCCATAAGTTATCTAAAGAAAAGATACCCTTGCGGCTGTTTTGAGAGGGTTGATAGTCAGGTTGAACAAAACTTCTACCCAATTCAATGGTGTAAGGGAAATAATCACTTTTCAGTTTTTCTGAGTATTGCAAAATCTCCGAAGTAGATAATACGTAATTACCATTTTCGTCTATATTGTCGCGACAAAATGCCAACCGATATCCACCAACAATAGCCTCATCTTCAGGATTCCAAACGATCAACTGCTGATAGGCAAATGGACCAGAATCAAATTCGTCCAAATCCAATTCTTTACCTGTTCCACCACCAGCTAAACGAAATGAAACTTCCCGAAGTCTGCCAACTTCTTTTAATAGATTGGGTTTTTGGTTTCCATTGAAAATGTAAATATGATTGTTTGCGTTATTCGTTGGACGAATAAAAATATCAGGGGTTAATTCAGATTTAAGTACTTCTTTTTCTATCGCTGGAATAATATTTTTCATAAAATGGAATATGTTAGTAGTTAATAAGGCTCACAATTAAGAGCAAAAAAATGAAATTCGCAAATACTTAAGATTCGTATTTCGATTGCGGATTTTCTGACAATCGATAAATAAGTTTCCGCAAATTTTCCGCTGAACTAATATGGGTATGTCCTTTGAAAGATTCACTGGATATAATTTGTCCAAAAGTTATATTTATAGTGTTCCCACGCTGTTGAAACATTTCATCGGGTAAAGTAAACATCTCAAAATTTATTTTAATTCCAAATATTTTTCGGAATTGAGAAATTCGATAGAATCGTTTGGAATTTTGCCCTCCAATAAATGCAGGTACTATGGGTAAATGATGTTCTAAACTTTTTTTAATTACGCTTTTTTGAAAGGGTAAATCTTGGATTTTACCGTCGATTTTTCTCGATACATACCCCGACGGGAAAATCAAAATAGCCTTTCCCGAATTATATGCATCGGCTATCAACGATAAACTTTTCCTGTCGGAACTGCCAACCCGATTTACAGGTAAAAAGTGTTTTTTTAATGGGGTAATATGAAGTAAGATATCATTGGCCAGGAATAGAAAATCTTCTCGAACCTTTGAAACTTCCAACATCATTGCCATTCCATCCATTCCGCCAAGAGGATGGTTAGCTGCAATAATACATCCTCCTGTTTTAGGGATATTTTGAGCCCCGATTGATTGTGTTTTTACACCCAATTCATTAAATACAGTCTGGATAAATTCCGAACCTTCTGTTCCATGACCTTTTTTGAGAATTTCATTGATGTAATCTTGATGAATAAATCGTTTAAACCAATTTAAAATAAAACGAGGTATGCGTTTTAAGAGTTTAGGGTTTTTGTTACCAATGATCCCTTCAAGATCAATTTGAATCAATGTGTTGTTCGACATTTTTTTAAGTTAAGTTAGTCACTCGTATCCAAGAAAAGGATTATTATATAAATGCCCCTTCGTTTATGAAGGGGCAAATCCAGCAGCAAATATAATTAATTCAAAATAGTTGCTTTAGTAGCGTCTAAAATGTTAAATGCTTCTTGAGAAGAATGCGATTCTGAGTAAACACGCAAAACGGGTTCGGTTCCAGAAGGACGAATCATTACCCAAGAACCGTCTGTCAATCTAAATTTAAATCCGTCGATATCTTCTATGGATTCTACTTGATAAGACCCGAAATTCTTATAAGAACCGGACTTACAATTTTCGATGATTTGATGTTTTAATTCGTTATTGATGTGCAAATCATAGCGTTCTACAGCAAATGTTCCCACTTGATTGTACATATCCTGAATTAATTGAGAAATGGTTTTACCCGTTTTCGCTACATATTCCATCAAAACCAATCCCATCCAAACTCCATCTCTTTCCGGAATATGACCTTTTATAGCAATTCCACCGCTTTCTTCTGCACCAATTAATACATCTTCAGTAACCATATATTCACAGATATATTTGAAGCCAATTTTTGTAGTGATGGATTTTAGTCCTTTAATTTCACAAAGTCGCTCTACTTTGTCACTTACAGAAAAGCTTTTCACCACTTTTCCGGAATACCCTTTGTATGTGGTTAAATATTCAATCAGTAACAAAATCAAATGATGTGAATCTACAAACTGACCTTTTTCATCAAAGAAACCAATACGGTCCGCGTCACCATCTGTAGCTAATCCCATGGTAAATTGAGAATTTTGAGCAATCATTTCCGAAATTTCGGGGAGATTTTTCAAAATAGGTTCTGGCGCTCTACCTTCGAAACCTGGATTGTGAATACCGTGAAGAATAGTAGTTTGAGGCAATAATCTTTTCACCAATCGCTGACCAGCACCATACATCGCATCGTACGCCAATTGAGGTGAAATTTGCTCTAACGCCTGCATATCAAAACTATTTTTGCAGTGTTGTAAATAGCGTTCTTCGAAATCATCAAATGTAATTAATCCATTTTCAACGAATACGTCAAATCCCATTTCCAAGGTGATTTCTAGTTCTGGAATCATGGCTTCAACTTCAGCAACGGTATCGGGTGTTGCTGGCCCCCCGTAATGCGCCTTAAGTTTATAGCCATTATACGATGGAGGGTTGTGAGAAGCAGTAATGATAACTCCTAATCCAGCGTTTAATTGATTTGCAGCCAATGAAATCATAGGTGTGGAAACAAATCCTTTAGCCATAACGACTTGAATTCCTTGTCCAGCTAGCACAGTTGCTGTTTCTTTGGCAAACATTTCGCCACCGAAACGGCAATCGTGACCCAATACTACAAGTTTGGGTAAATTTTGCAAATTCAACCATTGCGCCGTTGCAAATGCTACTCTTCTTACGTTCGCAGATGTAAAGTTATCTGCGATTATTTCTCTCCAACCGTCTGTTCCGAATTTAATTTGATACATAATTTGTCAATGTTTTCCCTTTTTCTGGGGATATTTATTTCAATGTTTAAGTTTACGTGTTTTTAAGAATTATTCAAATGCGTTAAGGCCAGTTATTTCCATCCCCAGAATCAATAAATGAATATCGTGTGTACCTTCATAAGTAACAACCGATTCTAAATTCATCATGTGTCGCATTATAGGATATTCGCCCGTAATTCCCATTCCACCCAACATCTGACGCGCTTCTCGCGCAATATTTAGGGCTATCTCAACATTATTGCGTTTGGCCATAGAAATTTGAGCAGGAGTTGCTTTTCCCTGATCCATTAATTGCCCTAAACGCCAAACCACTAATTGAGCTTTGGTAATTTCAGTTAACATTTCAGCAAGTTTTTTCTGTTGCAATTGAAAACCGCCAATGGGTCTATTGAATTGCTGTCTCTCCAACGAATAACGTTTTGCGGTATCATAACAATCCATGGCAGCGCCTAATGCACCCCAAGCGATTCCATAGCGCGCAGAATTCAAACAAGTTAATGGTCCTTTAAGACCTACTACTCCGGGTAATATATTTGTTTTGGGAATTCTAACTTGGTCAAACACCAATTCACCTGTAGCACTCGCTCTCAAACTCCATTTATTGTGTGTAGTAGGAGTACTAAATCCAGGCATGCCTCTTTCTACGATTACTCCTTGAACTTTGCCATCAGGATTTTTTGCCCAAACAACTGCAACATCGGCAAATGGAGCATTACTAATCCACATTTTTGCACCGTTTAGTATAATGTCATCTCCATCTTCCGTGAAATGTGTGGTCATTCCTGCTGGATTACTTCCATGATCGGGTTCAGTTAATCCAAAACATCCCAGCATTTCACCAGTAGCTAATTTGGGTAAATATTTTCTCTTTTGCTCTTCGCTTCCGAACTTGAAAATAGGGTACATCACCAATGAACCTTGAACAGAAGCCGTAGAACGAATTCCGCTATCACAACGTTCTAATTCTTGCATGATGATGCCGTAGGTAGTGTAATCCATTCCTCCACAACCATATTCAGACGGTAATTGAGGTCCAAAAGCACCTATACTTCCTAGTTCTTTTACTATATGCTGTGGGAATTCACTCAGCTGCGCGAAGTGTTCCACAATCGGAGATAAATCGCGTTTTACGTATTCTCTAACCGACGAACGAATTAAAAGCTGTTCTTCAGTCAACAAGTCGTCAATTCCATAAAAATCAGGATGAGTGTATCGATCTTTTCCTCGATTACTTTCAAATAAGTCGTTTAATTCGTGTGAAGACATAACTGCAATGTACACAAAAGTAATATTCTATGTTTCTTTGTGGGAGAATTTTTAATGAACAGTATGTTAATCATTGTAAAAGTTAATCAAATTAGACTCAAAGTACCCGTAGGTTTTTACCCAGAAGAACGAAATATGAAAACAGAAATATGGATCAATGTCCAAATTCAGTACAATCGGGAAAATATAGGGGATGAATTGAGTAATGTTATTGACTATCAATTAATTGATGAAATTTTATTGAAACAATCCGAAAAGGAAGTTCATTTACTTGAAACCGTGGCAGAGAATATCATTACAGATTTGGAATCAAGCTTCAATCAATTTGACATACATAAAATTAGTGTTGAAATAACTAAACCTCAAATTTTACAATCCTATAGCAATAATTTGAATCATCAGATTTTCGTCGAAAAGTTTGTAAATTGAAAAAATATTGGATTTCCAGAATTAGATTTGCTATGATGAAATTTCTAAAAATGTGCATGAGTTTAATGCTGATTTTTCAGACATTAAATGCACAAAATCAAGCCGTTACAGGGTGGGTGTTTGATAAAACCACTCTGGAGGTAATTCCTTCTGCAATTATTATCGACGACGATTCAAAACTATACACCGAATCCAATGCAAAAGGGTATTATCAATTGTTGACCAAGAATGGAAATCAGAAATTAGTAATTGCCGCTGCCGGATACAAGGCAGTTAAACTAGAAGTTGAAGTGAGCGGTGTTACCAATAAAAATGTGTTTTTAATACCAGTGGATTTTGATCAAGATGATTCCACTGCAGAATTTACCTCGTTATACACTTCTAAAACAAGCTATTACAAACCCCTTAAGCGACAAATGGTTCAATACCAAACCATGTTCTCCATTGCAGATCCGGTTAAATTATTGCAGAATTTACCGGGTGTTTCAGGTGGTTTTGAGGGATTGTCATCATTGTTTATTCGAGGCAGTAATGCAGACCAAAATCTATTGTTGATGAATGGATTGCCTCTATACGGAAATGGACATATTTGGGGATTATTGTCAAATTACAACCCTGAAATTATCAAATCAGCTGAATTTTACCGAGGAGTTGCTCCAGCCAGATACGGTAATCGTGCGGGAGGCGGAGTATTAGATATCATAACCAGCGGAGGAAATGCCGAACAATGGCGCGGTATCATACACGCGGATTTTGCCACAGCTAACATAGCCGTTGACGGTCCTTTAGATAAAGAAGGACGTTGGACTACTTCTCTAGGTATAAGGAGAAGTTATTGGGATTTAGCATTTTCGACTCTTTTTACAGGTTTCAACGATATCGTTATTGGAAACGTTCACGATATCAATTTTAAAGTGGATTTTAAACAAGATTCCAAAACCCATTGGGATTTTTGGATTTATAATGGACGTGACAAATACGGCTTTAAGTTAGCCGATGATTTCGTGGATTCATTGGGACAAAATCGAGAAATTGCATTTGAATTTGGCTGGAAATGGCAAAATACACTGTCTGGGTTCAACTATTCTCACGAAATTAACAAAAGGCACTTTATGAATCTAGGCGTCGGTTTGTCTAGATATTCATACAACAACTATTTAGAATTAACTTCTAAATTAACCACTAATACCAATACTCAAACCAATACGGGTAACTATGCAGAAGTGAGTAGTATTACCGATTATAATTTAAATGCTAATTTTGATTATCTACTGGGTCCAAAAACCCATCTGAAATATGGTAGTCATTGGGTTACTCACGACATGAGACCTTCGTTAATTAAAAACTACGAAAATATCAGCGGAACGGTGCAAACAGACACCACATACGGAACCGAAAATAGTTCATTGGTTCATGAATTCTCTAATTATGCAGAACTTGAATTTCACCCAGATATGAATCTGAGTCTAAATATAGGTGGACGATTATGGACTTTTATTTCAGGTGAGAAATCCTATGTTCGATTTGAACCCAGAATTACGTTGAATCAAATGCTTACAGGTAAAAAACGAATTCAAGTTGGCTTTTCTATGTCTAATCAAGGTATTCATCAGCTTTCAAGTGTTACTGGAATTTTACCATCCGATATTTGGTTCCCTACAACCGGAATATTAAGTCCCCAACAAACTACCCAAATTTCTGCCGCTTACATACAACCATTAAAAAAAGGATTTGAATTAACCATTGAAGGGTATTACAAGTATTTTTCAGGAATAACTGAAGTGGAAGAATCACGAGATGAACGGTTGTCCAAGAATTATTGGGAAAATATGGTTCTTCAGGGGACTGGAAACTCACAAGGTTTAGAAATATTAATTTCTAAAAGATCGGGTGCATTAAATATGATTGGTTCATACACTTTGAGTTCCACAAATCGTAAGTTCGATTTAATCAATCGCGGTGAATCATTCTATTTCAGATGGGACAGGACGCATAAAGCTGCACTTCAATTAACTTACCAACCCTCAGAATCTTTGGTTTTGAATTTTACTGGTGTCTTGATGAGTGGAAATCCTGTTACGGTACCCACGGGACAATATTACACAGTTGACGGGAAATTGGTGTTCGACTACAGTCAAAAAAACAATTATCGCTTACCACTTTATCGCCGTTTAGACATTGGATTTACTAAAGAAATTCATCCAGAAATGGCCTATGATTATCGCCGTTTTTGGGGGATAAATATTTATAACACATTGGGTTTTGCGAATCCATTGGTGGCGCGATATACTTCTGCATTCGCTCCATCGGTTGGATCAGGATTGAAAGGTGTTTATTATTTTCAATTTGTGCCATCAGCATTTTACCGAATCGAATTTTAATGATGTTTGGTCGGATTGTGAATAAAAATTCAAGAATACAGGTCAAATTAAATAATACTCAAAAAACGAGCTATTTAAAAGAGAAAATAGAAATATAGAGTCCAGATTACTTTTAACTAACATAAAATGAAAAACAAATCCAAATACATGCAATTGAACAAATACATTCAGGGTGCAATATTATCTGTGATTATACTCGTGGGTGCTTCTTGCGAAATGGACCTACCTGCGAATGAAGTAAATTACCAAGATCGAATAGTAATGAATTTATTGGCAAATAACGATCAAGTATTGTCGGTACATGTAGCCAAAACCTTACCTATATATGATTCTTCTGCTGAAACGGTTATAGAAAATGCCAAAGTAACTGTTACTGAGGAGGGAGGAAACCCGTCCATATTAACATTTTCATTTTTAAACGGAGGTAAATATGTTTCAAATTTTAAACCCAAACCAGGTAAAAGTTATGGCATACAAGTTGAGGCTCCAGATTTGCCTACTTGTTATTCTCGATTTATCATGCCATCACCACTTTCTGGAGCAAAAGCCACATGGAAAGACAATACAGGTGTAGATGCATCGGGTTTTCCGATAGGAACCATTTCTTTCGATATACAAGACGATGCTGCGCAAAGGAACTTTTATGAAATTGGTTTATTTAGATACGAAGATATAGCCGCTGACTTTTTAGAAATGCCAATATTACCTCTGGATGCGGAATTATCACAAAATCCGAAATTCAACAAGGCAGGAGCACTCTTAGTAGATGATGCTTCATTTAATGGTGAGCGTAAATCTTTTAAATTTTCAACTCCTTTTGGTTCATCTGGAACTCAATACAAGTATCTCGTAGTTATAAAAAGTTTGAGTCAAGATTATTTTAAATACTTCGAATCATTAGAAGATTATCAAGTTCAAGGTGGCGCTTTTTCTGACCCCATACCCGTATTTAATAACATTATTAATGGAGTTGGAATAGCCGCTGGTGCTTGTGTACAAAGAGATACAATAAAGTAATATCCAAATAATTCGAATGAACTTCCCAAAATCAAAAAAATAAAAGTGAGTAAGAAAAGCGATCAAAAACCTGTTATACGAATTATCAATGCACATCAACACAATCTTAAAGGAATTGATGTTGATTTCCCTCAAAACTCATTTACCGTAGTTACTGGTGTTTCAGGTAGTGGAAAATCCAGCTTGGTCTTTGATACTCTTTTTGCTGAAGGGCAACGGAGATATGTTGAAAGTTTAAGTTCTTATGCCCGACAATTTATGGGCAGAATGAAAAAACCAGCGGTTGACCGCATAGATGGACTTTGTCCAGCAATTGCCATTGAGCAAAAAGTAAATACCCACAATCCCAGGAGTACGGTTGCTACATCCACGGAAATTTATGATTACCTTAAATTGTTATTTTCTCGAATTGGTAAAACGATTTCGCCTATTTCGGGAAAAGAAGTAAAACGCGATACGCCCGAAGATGTTTTTAATGAAATATTAAAACACCCTCAATTAGAATTGGTTCTGATTCTTTCTCCAATTGAATGGACAAAAAACATTCCGATTACGGTTGAGTCGTTAATTCAGAAAGGATTTAGTCGAATTTGGCACAACCCCTCACAATCGCTGCTAAAATTGGAAGATTTAATTGAAAACAATGAATCCATTCAATTTCAAGATGAAAGTTATATCGTAATTGATCGATTGAATCTTTCAAATAGGGAAGAAGATTTAGAATCGAGATTGTTTGATGCTATTGAAACTGCTTTTTGGGAAGGGAAAGGCAATTGTTCTTATTTGGATTATTCAACCAAATCCCTGTTCCAATTTAATAATCGTTTTGAACGTGATGGAATGCAATTTGAAATCCCAACAAAAGATTTCCTCAGTTTCAACAATCCTTATGGTGCTTGTCCCAAATGCGAAGGTTTTGGTTCGGTTTTAGGTATAGATCAAGATTTAGTCATTCCAGACCCGCAATTAAGCGTATACGAGGGATGTGTTGCACCTTGGAGAGGAGAAGTGATGAATGAATGGAAAGAACAATTCATCAAACGCGCTATTAAATTTGAATTCCCTATTCATCGATCATATTTTGATTTATCAAAGTCTGAAAAAAGTTTATTGTGGGACGGTAAAGGTTCAGTATTAGGCATTAATGATTTCTTTAAACACTTAGAGGAGAATTTTTATAAAATTCAATATCGTGTTTTAGCAGCCCGTTATCGTGGAAAAACAACTTGCCCAGATTGCTTAGGAACTCGGTTGCGTAAAGAGGCTTCCTATGTGAAACTTCAAAATGTTAATTCTGAAAATGGAATCGCTGAATTTACGAGCATACAAGATATCTTATTGTGTTCTGTTGATGATGCATTTCATTTTTTCAAACATGTTGAACTATCCAATACCGATCATGCCATTTCAGAAAGAATCCTTCAAGAAATAACTTCTAGATTGAATTTCTTAAAAAATGTAGGTTTGGGATATCTTACTTTAAATCGATTAAGCAATACATTGAGCGGTGGTGAAAGTCAACGAATCAACTTAGCTACTCACCTCGGATCTAACCTTACTGGTTCCATGTATATCTTAGACGAACCCAGTATTGGCTTGCATTCCAGAGATACCGAACGATTAATTGGAGTATTAAAAAATCTTCAAGCAGAAGGTAACACGGTTATCGTGGTCGAACACGATGAAGACGTAATGAAACAGGCTGATTATGTGATTGATATTGGACCTTTTGCCGGAAGTTTAGGAGGTGAATTGATATTTAAGGGACAAATGGACGGTCTTTTAAACGAGGATAATAGCATTACCGGTAACTATTTGTCGGGAAAACGCAGAATTGTCATCCCCCAAAAAAGAAAACCCATACATTTCCTTGAGTTATCTGGTGTAAGCGCCAATAATCTAAAAAATATAACGGCTAAAATCCCTTTAAATAGTTTCACTTCTATCACAGGAGTTTCAGGATCTGGTAAAACTACTTTAATAAAACAAGTTTTTTATCCTGCATTATCGAGGGAATTAAAGCAGTTTACAACTGCTAAACCAGGCCAATATAAACAACTTACAGGAGATTTGCATCTGGTGAAGGCCGTCGAATTTGTAGATCAAAATCCCATTGGTAAATCTTCGAGGAGCAATCCAGTTACCTATGTAAAAGCATACGACGATATTCGAGAATTATACGCCAATACTCCGGTTTCAAAAAGAAATGGATTTAAACCTTCTCATTTTTCCTTTAACGTGGATGGGGGGAGATGTGACAATTGTCAAGGCGAAGGTGAAACCGTTATTGAAATGCAATTCATGGCAGATATCAAATTACCATGTGAGGTTTGCCATGGCAAAAGGTTTAAAAAGGAAGTTTTGGAGTCAGAATATCAATCCAAGAATATTTTTGACGTTTTGGAGATGACGGTGGATCAAGCAGTTGAGTTTTTTCAAAACGAGAAGAACATTGTTGAAAAGCTACTTCCTTTGCAAAAAGTGGGTTTAGGTTATGTGAAATTAGGCCAAGGGAGTAATTCCTTAAGCGGTGGTGAAGCTCAACGGGTAAAATTAGCATTCTATTTAAGCAAAGCTTCTCCTTTTAAAGAGGGCGGAGCAATGTTTATTTTTGATGAACCAACAACAGGATTACACTTCTATGATATCGAGAAATTAATCAATTCTTTTAATGCTCTTATCGACAAAGGAAATACAGTGGTTTGTATAGAGCACAATTTGGACATGATTAAATGTTCAGATTGGGTTCTGGATTTAGGACCTGAACCAGGAGATAACGGGGGAGAATTAGTTTACCAAGGTGAACTATTGGGTCTTTTAAAAGAGCCGAAAAGTATAACCGCCCCGTATTTAAAACAAAAATTGGAAGATGAGAATTAACTCATCTTCCAATTTTTTGAATCTTTTCTGTTTTAATACGGTTGTACTTTGAATCCAAAATCTCAACTAAATAAAATCCGTCTTGTAAATCCGAATTTAAATTACTTGAATTTGAATTCTTGAATTCTAGTTTTCCGGATGCATTAATTTTAACTTTTTGAACTAATTCTTTTCCATCGATGGAAAGAATTCTGGCAAATGCCACATCCTGATTCTTAATGTTATTCACATTTAAATCTTCTAAATTAGAAATAGGATTTGGTGACAATGTAAAAGAATAGTTTTGGAACACCTGGGTTCTCAAATTGTTGGAATTGAATTCATAAATGCTTGAATCTAAGCATGGCGCATTTTTCACAATCAAAACTACCTTAATGGGTGAATTTGCTTCATTTTGGAAATCGTAAATGAAAGAATCTGAATTGCTCGTATATATTGTCTGATTGTCTTTAATCAGTTTAAACGTTAAACTATCATTATCGTTCTTCAGAGATTTAACAATGCTATAATTGAAATTATTCAACCATTTAACCGCAAAATGGGTTGAAATACTATCTCTGAACAAGAGTCGATAAGATTGATCCTTCGATTTGCAACCTCGAATAGAAGAACTTTCGTACCAATAAACAATGGAATCGGAGGAACCATTTATTATCAATTTGTATGGATAAGTATCGATTATGGTATCTAGATTTTTTAATTTAATCCTTAAATTTCGATTATTTGTTGGGCTTGGATTATTCAGTGAAACTTCCATTTGAGCTAATCCACCACAAATTATTTCATTATTTTGAGGGTTAATCACCAAGTTTGGTTCTTCAACAGAATCTGCAACTATTCGCACCTGTTTATCATAAAAACCACACGCTATTTGAGTGGAGTCGATTGCAGAAAATATCCAATTTTGGGTTTTTGAAGAAGTAATGGTGAATATACTATCCTTATAAAGTTTCCCATCAAAACGTATGGCCCATTTGGAATGATTGGGTAAACCTGAAACGGTGATTTTGGTGGATTCACCAAAGCAAATTGAGTCCTTGCTAATTTGTGTTCTCAAAACAATATCATTACAACCCACTCCGCCTGATGAAATTTTACTAATCTGTGTAATTCCACAGTATTTTGACGTTCGAGCTTGTATCCAAAAATCCACTTTTTGAGTTACGCTCTTCAAATCAATGCTGGTTGAATCGCTAAGTTTTCCCTCAATTGGACTATTCCAGGTTTTCCCACTATCAATACTGTAGCGGTATTCTGTTGCGAATGGAATTTTACTCCAAGTAAAGGTAATGCGATCTAAATATTTTGTTTTTACAGAAACAGAAGGACCTGAAACCGTATCGATTCCAAAAAATGATTTAGAAATTGGACCCTGAACACATCCATTTTTACTTTTAGACCAAACTTGAATTGTCTTATTCAATTTACCAATATTAACTACTAATAAAGAATCCGTTACGTAAGGACCTGTTTTAGAAGATGTAGAGTAGGAGTCGGCAAATCCATTTTTGTTTTGAGTAAATAACAACAACGGTTCAGCTGCGCAAATAGTATCCCCCGAAAATCCATACAATACGTTAAAACTCGGTTTGGGAATGACTAAAACATTAATGTCGGAAGATTTACGCTCACAACCATTTGTTCTAATTGCTGTAACGTAATATACGCCTGCAGTGTCAACGGAAATTTGATTGCCCGTTTGTCCAGTTGACCAAACATAACCATGATTTGAAGTGGGGGTTACAGATAATTTGGCGGTGTCTCCTTTGCATAAAGGTATGCTGTTGCTTACATTTAAGCTTGGAGCAGTAGCTCCTGTAACAACAGTAAAGGTTAACGTATCTGGTTTGGATTTTCCTTTGGAGTTGGAAACTTCCAAAATTGCAGATTTAGCACCCGTACTACTATAGGTAACAGATGGATTTTTTGAAGTGGATAACGATGGTGTTGCACCACCTAAAAATCTCCATGTGTAGGAATTTCCATTAACCGAGGAATCCGCTGAGAAGTTTAAATTAACTCCAGAACATGGCTGACTTTGAAGGATGGCTTTTGCTTTTGGTAACAAAGTGGAGGGAGAAACGGTAAACGTTTTGTTATAAATATAATCACCGGTTACACCACTGCTGCTGTTAGTAACATTCAGAGCTAGGTAGAATTTCACATCGCCCACATTGGAATTCGGTGCTTTCCATTCGAATGTCCATGCTACTGAATCACCAGAAACTGCAGAAGTGCCTGTTCCTGTATGTTCAGCATAATATCGAGTTCCGGAACCAACGGTACTTGAAAAGGTTTGAACACGGGAATTAATATTAGTAAATGTTCCCGCAGCTTCATTTTTTGAATTTAACGCAGTTATTTGGAAGCCGTATTTTGTAATATTCGTTTCGCGGTAACTAATGGTTACACGGTAAGTAGAATCAGGAATGTAACCACCACCCGTAAATGGGATACTTAATTTGATTTTATCGTATTTTGTGCCGCTAGTTTGAACGGAATAGGTGTTGTGGCAAGATGTACAAGTAGTTTCAGAGGGTGCACCCGTTTTGGGTGTAGATGCTCCGCCGGAACTACTGTGAATTTGATAAATTGATACAGACATTAAGCCCAGTAGTAAAACTGCTGATTTTATAACTTTGGTTTTCATATACTTCTTTTTGCGTATTTCAGAATCAGTAAAATAGATCTGAAGAATATTAAGAATTCAATTTTAGCAACTATTGCTAAAGTATTGTTTAACACAAAATTGATGATTTTGATTTAAATTTTATCATTTTTAGTGCAAAATGACATTATTCTTCCGTTTTTCTGGGTTAAACCAAGGAAATTGAACGTCTTGAAGTTGAATTTTAGGTTATTTTGTCCATCAATTATGCACAATCGTCTAAGTTATTTTGAAACAGGCATCAAGAAACGTATTTTTGTTTTTTTATGAAAAAATTAATTTTCGTTTTATTTTCATCCCTATCAATAGGTTGGGTCAATGCGCAAGCGACTCTGATTGAAAAGGTAGAATCTGTTCCTGGGAAGTTGAATATTCCGTATGAAATGTACGTGCTTCCAAACGGACTTACATTAATTGTTTCAGAAGATCATTCTGATCCAGTGGCTCACTTAAACGTTACCTATCACGTAGGTTCCGCGCGTGAAACACCGGGAAAATCCGGTTTTGCACACTTTTTTGAGCACATGTTATTTCAAGGATCTAAGCATGTTGCAGATGAAGAACATTTTAAAATTATCAAAGAATATGGTGGTGAAGTAAACGGAAATACCACGCGTGACAGAACCGTGTACATCGAAACATTCCCATCCAATTTTACAGAAACTGCATTGTGGATGGAAGCTGATCGTATGGGTTTCTTCCTTGAAGGTTTTACTCAAAAGAAATTTGAAATTCAACGTTCTACAGTAAAAAATGAAAAAGACCAACGTTATGGTGTTCCTTATGGCTTTTTGATGGAGGTTAAAGACCAGGAATTATACCCAGCTGAGCATCCATATTCTTGGTCAACAATCGGATTTGTAGATGATTTGAATCGCGCAGACAGTTCGGATTTGAGAAACTTTTTCTTGAGATGGTATGGACCAAATAACGCGTGTGTTATCGTTTCGGGGGATGTAAATACTGCCGATGTAGTTAAATGGACTGAAAAATACTTTGGTAGCATCCCTAAAGGAAAAGAAGTAAAAAAGAAACGCTTAAAGCCCATTACACTAGAGAAAGATAGAATTAAATCATACCCTGATTACAATGCCTATTTGCCTTTAATGTACATAACCTATCCATCAGTTCCTGCTTATCATGAAGATGATGCGGCGTTGGATTTATTATCTTACTTGTTGGGAAGTACAAAATCTTCTGTGCTATACAAACGTTTTGTAGATACCGAATCGGCTTTGCAGGTACAAGCATCTAACAATCCTTTAAGTGCTGCAAACCATGAATTAGCGGGAGAGTTTAGCTTTACATTGGTGGGATATCCTTGGAGTAATATGTTTAAATTGAAAGATGAATTGAAGAATATTTTAGATTCATTTGAATACGTAAACTTCTCTGATGATGACTTAACCCGTGCTAAAGAAAACATCCTAAATTCTATGGGTAGTGGTTTAGAAAGTGCAGATAATAAAGCCAATTATTTAAGTCAATATTGGTACATGGATCTTAAAAATGCTGAAGGAAAACTATTCGGCATTGAAGACGAAATGGCTCGTTACAGAAACATTACTCGCGAAGATATTTTACGTGTCTACCGTAAGTACATAAAAGGTAAATATTCCTCAACAATCGAAATTCAACCGGCTCAGAAATCGGATAACGACACCAATGCTAAATACGTTAGTTTCAATCCCAATGCAAGTTTCAAAAGCGATGCAATGGAAATTGAATACGCTAATTTGAAAGAAAGAAAAGTAGTTGATAATTTCGATCGTTCGATTCGTCCAACTCCATCGCAAATCAAACCCGTTTCAGTTCCAAAAATTTTCAAAGAGAAAATGTCTAATGGAATTGAAATTTGGGGTACTGAATTTAATGAAACTTCAAAAGTATTGGTACAATTATCCTTCGAAGGTGGAAAATTGAATGAAAATGGTTCCGCATTCCCTTGGGGTACAGCAGAAATGATGGCTTCTATTATGGATGCCGGTACCAAAAATAAAACTCCTGAACAATTAGAAAATGCTCTGGAGCGTTTAGGTGCGAGTATTTCTTTTTCTGCTGGTACAACAGGTGTTAGTGTTTCTTTAGTTTGTGATAAATCAAAATTAGATGAATCATTAGCTATTTTAAGAGAAATGTTATTAGAACCTCGTTGGGATAAAAAAGAATACGATAAATTGATGAAGCGTGTAGTTGAGGGTGCTCGTAGCTCCTTGTCTAGTCGCTCAACTGGTTTAATGAATGCTTCTAATCGTTTAAGATATGATGTGAATTCAATCGGACATTTTACATCAGCAGATGATTACGCCAAAGTAAGTATTAATGATTGCAAAAAGTATTATGAAACGTTCATTTCTGCTAATGTCGCAAAATGTATTGTAGTAGGCCCAATGAATAAGGAAACAGCAGTTAAAAAACTTCAATTTGTTTCTGAAATACCCAACAAGAACGTAGTTGTGAACAAGCCTGTTGTAGCGCCTGAGTTACAAACCACTCAAATTTTCGGTGTTCAATATGCGGATGCTGAACAAAGTGATATTATCATCGGTTTTAGAACATTGCCTTACGATTATAACGGTGATTTCTTCAAAAATACCATCATGAACTTCGCCCTAGCTGGTAACTTTAACTCTCGTTTGAATTTGAAAATCCGTGAAGATAAAGCATGGACTTACGGTATAAATGGAGGATTTAGCTCTTCATTTAAAGATTTGCCAGGTTACTATGTAGTTTCAGCAAGTATCAAAGCTAATGCTACTGATAGTGCTTTGAGTGAAATTATTTGGACGTTGGAGAATTTCAGAGATAAGGGTATTACGGATGAAGAATTTAATTTTACGAAATCCGCTTTGATTGCTTCTGAAGCTTTGGATTATGAGAGTTTAGGTCAAAAAGCAGGATTTATAAATCAATTGGCTTCAAGAAATCTACCTGAAAATTACACAGAAGAACAATTAAAAATCCTTCAAAATATTTCTAAAGAAGAAATCAATGCTCTAGCCAAAAAATACATGGATACCGACAATATGGTGATCATTGTTGCTGGTGATATGTTGCTTTTAAAGAAAAGATTAGAGCAATTGGGATTGGGTAAAGTTCAATTGCTAGGTAAGGATGGATCTGGTAAAATTAAATACTACAAAAAAGGTCAAACTAACCATAGAAAAAACTACAAGTAAGTAGTTAAATATTAATATTTTAATACAAATGGCGGATCGTTGTGATCCGCCATTTTTTTTTGAAAAAATATGTCTAAAAAATGTGGGCAACATCCCCGTATTTTTCGACAGAAATCCTTTGTTTTATAGTAAATTGCACATATTTGATTTTTAAAGATGGAAGAAAATAATCTTAATCCCGAAGAATTCACAGAAAGAATTATTCCAATTAATATTGAAGATGAAATGAAAACTGCTTACATCGATTATTCGATGTCGGTAATCGTTTCCCGAGCACTTCCCGATGTGCGTGATGGTTTGAAGCCGGTACACAGAAGGGTATTGTACGGAATGGTAGAATTGGGCTTAGCTTCCAATCGTCCTTATAAAAAATCTGCTCGTATCGTAGGTGAAGTTTTAGGTAAATATCATCCGCACGGTGATTCTTCAGTTTATGATACCATGGTTCGTATGGCTCAAGACTGGAGTTTGAGATATCCGTTTGTGGATGGACAAGGAAACTTTGGTTCAATTGATGGAGATCCCCCAGCTGCTATGCGTTATACGGAAGCTCGTCTTCGTAAAATTGCCGAAGAGATGATGGTGGATATTGATAAAGAAACCGTTGATTTTCGCCCTAATTTCGACGAAAGTTTAGAAGAACCCACCGTATTGCCAGCGAAAATACCCAATTTGTTGGTAAATGGAGCTAGCGGAATTGCTGTTGGTATGGCCACCAATATGGCACCTCATAACCTAAGAGAAGTGTGCGCAGCGATTTGTGCATATATCGATAATAATGATGTAACCGTAGCGGATTTAATGGAACACGTAAAAGGACCAGATTTTCCAACGGGTGCAATTATTTATGGTGTCGAGGGAATTAGGGATGCATTTGAAACCGGTAGAGGTAGAGTAGTGATCCGTGGAAAAGCGGAGATCGAAACTACAAAATCGGGTAAGGAAATGATTGTTGTTTCTCAGGTTCCATATCAAGTTTCTCCTCCTCAAATTATCGTAAAAGCAGTAGATTTAATCAATGAAAAAGTAATTGAAGGTATATCGGCTGTTCGCGATGAAAGCGGTAGACAGGGTATGAGAATTGTATTTGAACTAAAACGTGACGCAATTCCTAACGTCATATTGAATCAATTATACAAATACACTCCATTACAAAGTAGTTTCTCTGTTAATAATATTGCTCTTGTACATGGTAAGCCAGAAATGCTCAATCTGAAAGATATGATTAAGCATTATGTTAACCATCGCCACGAAATCGTTGTTCGTAGAACGGAATATCTACTTCGTGAAGCAAGAAAAAGAATTCATATTTTGGAGGGTTTGATTATTGCACTTGACAATTTAGATGCGGTAATTGAATTGATTAGAAAGAGTCAAACACCTGAAGAAGCGAAAAATGGCTTAATGGAAAAATTTGGATTGAGTGAAATTCAATCTAAAGCCATCTTGGATATGCGTCTTCAAAGGTTAACTGGACTTGAAATGGATAAAATCCGTGAAGAGTACAATGCTGTGTTGAAGGAAATTGAATACTACGAAAAAATCCTAGGCGATAAAGAATTAAGAATGTCTATCATCAAAGATGAAACTATTGAGGTTTCCAATAAATTTGGCGATGATCGTAAAACCGAAATTGAATTCAATGCCGAAGAAATCAATATCGAAGATCTTATTCCAAACGAAGAGGTAGTAATTACCATTTCACATAAAGGATACATCAAACGTACGGTTTTGTCTGAATACAAAGAACAAAATCGTGGTGGTCGGGGAATGAGAGGGGTTTCTCATAGAGATGAAGACTTCGTTGAACATTTATTTGTAGCCAGCACCCACAACTATTTATTGTTGTTTACAGAACAAGGAAGATGTTTCTGGTTAAAAGTTTATGAAATTCCAGAAGGTGCGAAAGCGACAAAAGGAAGGCCTATCCAAAACGTAATCAACATCCCATCAGACGATAAAATTAAAGCGTATCTGAATATTAATAATCTTAAGGATCCTGAATATTTAGAGAATAATTTTATCATTATGGTGACCAAGAATGGTGTGATTAAAAAGACTTCGTTAGAAGCTTACAGTCGCCCAAGAGCCAATGGTATCAATGCCATTACCGTTCGTGATGGAGATGAATTGTTGCAAGCATGTTTAACCGATGGTGAGAGCGAAATTGTAATTGCTAAAAGAAAAGGTAAAGCGATTCGTTTTTCAGAGACCAAAGTTCGTCCTATGGGAAGAACAGCTGCTGGTGTTCGCGGTGTAACATTGGAAGACGATAGCGATGAGGTAATTGGCATGGTTTGTGTTAATCCTATTAAAAAGGCGACAACCATTTTAGTTGTTAGTGAGAAAGGATATGGAAAACGTACTGATTTAGATGATTACCGTGTTACTGGAAGGGGAGGAAAAGGTGTAAAAACCATTTCTGTAACTGAGAAAACTGGAAATCTAGTAGGTATTTTGGAAGTAACGGATGAAGATGGATTGATGATAATTAACAAGAGCGGTATGACCATCAGAATGGCAACCGATAAGTTAAGAGTTATGGGTCGAGCAGCACAAGGGGTTCGTCTAATTAACATTAAAGAAAAGGATGCAATCGCTAATATTGCAAAAACACCACGTGAGGATGATGAAGAGGAAATGGAAGGGGAGTTGGAAGATGCAGTGATTGTTGGTGATGCAGAAATTATTGAAGCTCCTGAAACCATTTCTGATGTAAATGAAGCGGATGATAGTATTGATGAAAATGAATCCGAAGATCTAAATGAAGAATAAGAAATTCGGAATAAAAAAATAAATTAAAGTTAAGAATATGAGAAAGTTGTATTATGTAATTTTAGCAATTGGATTGGGAATCAGTTCAGATGCGTTCTCTCAAACTCGTTCAATCAATTCTGCTGAATTTGCATTGGAGAGTGGTACTCCAGATGATATAATAATAGCAAAGGAGGAAATAGACAAAGCGGCAGTAAATCCCAAAACAGCCAATATGCCAAGAATGTTTCTGATTAGAGCTAAAGTCTATCGCAGCATATTTGATAAAAGAGGTAATCCTCTGATCGCACCCATTAGTCATCAAGCAGGATTTATCGCTAGCCAGTCTATTTTGAACTTTTTTGAGAATCCATTGAAAAAGAAGGCCGATGAATTGGAAGAAGCAAAATTTGAGGTGGGAAATGTTTTCGCAGCAACATTTAATGAATCGCAAAATATTTCTGATTTAACTAACGGTGCTTCTGAAGGTAAAAAAGCGTTGTATTACGATACTCTGGTAAGCTATTACCAGAACTTATTGAGCATGTATGGTAAATTGGATACCTCTATGATCAATAATTTAAAAGGACAAAAGGTTGAACGCGACTTCTTTGTAGATCGTATTGCTTTTTTTGCATTGAATAATTCCGATAAAGTAAAACGTATCCAAATATTAGATGGTTTAATGAAAACTGAAATGCCCAGCGCAATTCTAGTTGAGAGTTATTCTAAAGAATTATTGTTGAACAAAGACACAGCAGGAGCGAAGCGCGTTATCAAAGAAGCATTGGTTAAAAGTAATAATAACAACGATATTTTTAACGTTCTCGTAAACTATTATATCGCAATTGACAGAGAAGCAGATTTGATGATTGAAATCGATGAACAAATTAAAAATGCCCCAACTGCAAGAAACTACTGGATTCGTGGATATTTGAATGAAAAAGCGAGAAGAATGGACGAAGCTACCATCGATTATCGCAAATCCAGAGAATTGGATGAGTTTTATCATGATGCTAACTGGAACCTAGGAGTTGCATTGATTAAGCATGAATCTAAAAAGCTAATGGATGCTAAAGCCAAAGCAAGCGGTGAAGCTAAAGCTAAGATTGATAAAGAGTTGATGGCTCTTTGGAAAGAAGCTCGCGGTTATTTGGAATATGCTTCTGAAAATCCAAAATACAGTAAGGATGAATTAATCGAAATTTCAAAAGGTATCAAAACTTGTTGTATGGAATTAAGTGATAAAGCTTGTGAAACTGAACAACGTGATAAGATTAGAACCCTTACAGCAGGTGTTACATTGGCAATTGGCGATAAATTTAGCTATCGATTAATTGGTGATGCTAAAAAAATGGATGTTTCTTACCAAAATAAACAAGGAACAGTTTCAACCATTTCAGATGTTAACTGTGATTGGACCAAAGACTTTGATGTAATTGATAAAACAGATATGTTATCGTTATCAGTGAGAATTAATGGCGGTGGTTCTGCAACTATGCAAATATTAGTTAACGGTGAAGTAGTTTCCGAAAAGGAAATAAGTAGCTCAGGTTATTTACAATTCTAAACCGGTTTATATAATTGACCAACAAAAAGAAAGAGGGTTTTAAAAGACCCTCTTTCTTTTTGACTATTCTATTTAACATAATGTAAATTATCAAACAATACAAGCAACTCAGCAGCAAATCAACCGATGCATTCATTCATGTGTAAATAATTTGATATAACTATCAATGTTTGCCATTGAACAACTTCACATAAACAATCAACCTAAACGTTAGTAAATAATTTGTGAAAACCATCA
>CAYPYX010000007.1:0-28823 GCA_964415065.1 uncultured Rhizobium sp. | reverse complement strand
AACTTCACATAAACAATCAACCTAAACGTTAGTAAATAATTTGTGAAAACCATCAATGATCTATTGTTAAACAACTGCAGATTAACCACCGAATCCATGGCTAATACATCATCACAATTATTTAATTACAATTTTTTCAAACATTACTTTGATTGGATTAGATCCTTCCGCAATCAATTCAACAAAATAAACACCAGATGCCAATTGTAACTCATATAGATTACCCGTTCTAGTTGCAAAATCTACACCTGAAATATTCTCAATACTCAAGTCAATATTTCGTATCAATTTTCCTTCGGTACTGTAAATTTTAATGAACTTTAATTTCTCTAGCGACTCTATAAAGACTCTGCCTGTACTTGGATTCGGATAAATTTTTAATGCCGAATTTTCGATCAAATTATTTGCTATAGAGTTTAAAATCAACGTATTAGATGAATCGCTGTTGCAGCCTTGCCAAGATAAAACCGC
Organism: uncultured Rhizobium sp.; assembly: GCA_964415065.1. Lineage (GTDB taxonomy): Bacteria > Bacteroidota > Bacteroidia > NS11-12g > UBA955 > VMCP01. Next base: position 28,352 of record CAYPYX010000007.1, on the reverse strand, counting down.
ATTGTAACGTCCTAATTGGGTAGCTCTGATTTTCTGACCAACTCCAATTTTCATACCGTTTAAATACCAATTCACCGTTCCAAATCCAGGATAATTTGTTGGGTATAAAGTGTCCCAATTAACCGCAATTTCCAAAGTTGGTGTCTTTAATGCAATTTTTACGATATTACTTGAAACAGATTTGGGACTAGCGCATTGGTAATTTGTGGTAGCAGTAGCTACAAATGCATCGTTATTTTTTAACGGAGGGATGATTTTCAAAGCATTGGAATTGGCTGCCGAAATTAAATTTGAGTTTTTGGTCCAACTATAGCTTAAGTTTAATCCATCCATTTTGGAATTTCCATGATTCAATAACAATAATAATGTGTCGTTTACACACGGGGAATTATTACTAGAAATCAACTGTAAACTCAAGGGTATGGATTCTAATACCAATACGGATTTTGAAATGCTGTTTTTCCCGTCTGAATTTTCTGCGGTTAATTCAATGGTGTATTTTCCGGCAACCGAAAATGAAATTTTAGGATGCGTAGAACTAGAATCTGTTCCGTTTTCAAACTTATAATTTTGATTCGGCGAAATAGACCAAGAAAATTTAGTAGGATTATTCGAGGAATTGTTTAAAATAGTAATGGTTTCGGCACTACAAATAGAATCCTTCGACAAGTCAAAGGACGCTATTGGTGTATTGATACTCCATGCATCACTAGTGTATACCCCTCTCCCATGAGTTACGGCCATTATGGTATAATCCGTCGGACGGAACTGCAACTGCATAGTTTTAACAGGTCCCATACCCGTATTGTAAGGCAACCATTTTACGGACGAAGCCCAAATATCATCCGTGCCGAAAATTCCCAACTCGGTTGCAATCAATACTTGTTGAGGTTTTTTGGGATTTTGAAGCGCCCACCAAACAGGTAAATTGGGCAGATCACCGTCTTTTGCAGACCATGAACTTCCCCCGTTAACCGAAATATAAATATTATTTATTCCGAAATTACTTAATGTCAATAATATTGTATCGCTACTTTGCGATAAAGGAACTACGCTAGAAATATTTCCACCATTTATTCCATTGCTAATATCCGTAAAACTTGGTGCGGTAGCCGATGAATTTTCGGAGTAATAGACCTTTCCAACATCTGTGCCTACATAAAGTCTGCCCTTTCCTGATCTCAATTTCATCCAATTCATGGCACTCACTGAACCAGAACCAGAATTACCGAATGTTACAGTTTCAGCTGAATTGTAATCGTTATTAATGTTATTTCGGTACAATTCCCCAGCAGCCTTTCCACTGAAAAGTAGACTATTAACATCGTCTAACGCCGCAGGATTAATAAATTTACCGGAATTATTATCCTTTAATACTTCTTTAAAACTTTGCCAAGCATTCGTAGTGGCATAGAAATTATTGAATACATAACTTACCACTTGTTTTTGGTCTGAACTAGGCGAAATAAAACAATATCCTCCATCGCCACCCGAAACACTGTATTTATCATTAATTCCAGAATTGGTAAAGCCTAAAGTCCCATTATCCTGGGCTCCTGCTAACATGAAATTCGATGATTTTTGTTGAGAAATGGTTCCAGCATAAAATTGAGTAACTAAATAACCGTTGTTTCTATCTCCTATAGAACCTGATGAATTCCAAGAGTTATTAGGGATGTTAGATCCGTAAGAAACTCCTCCATCTGATCCGAATAGACACTGTTTCCCATCTGAATGATAAACGATAGCATGTTGGTCAGCATGAACATAGGGACAATTTAGCGTGTTTAAATTGGCGTTATTACTCCATTTTGAAAGTTGATTCCAACTGTTTCCGCTATTGGTGGAAATAAATAAATCAATACCACCAACTATCAATTCCTTCGGATTTTTAGGGTTTACAGTCATTACTAGGTCATACCAACCTTGTCCACGGGTAAAATCGGTAGAAGGAATACCTTGATCTGCATCTACAGGTTCTGTAATAGAACTCCAATTACTTCCACCATTGAATGAACGAATAATTAAATCAGCTTTACCACCACTTTCGAAAAGTGCATACAAAGTATCTGAGTTATTAGGCGAAATTCCCAATTCTACCCTGCCCGCTAATCCATTTGAATTTTTATACGCTTCCGTAAAATTAGTCCCATTATCACTGTACAAAACTCTTCCACCACCCTTGTCGGATCCTGTAAATGCTGCATTAGCCCGGGTTCCTAACCAAATGCGATTGTTTTTATCGAGCTTAATATCAGAAACAGCACTGGGATAACTTGCGCCCGTAAATGCTTTAGGAAGCACATTAGAAAAACTACTACCTCCATCAGTACTTCTCATTAAACCGATATTGTTTACAGAACCATTCCATTGCCCTTGATAGAATAAAATATCCGAAGCCACGTACACTACACTGCTTCCCGATTCATTTCGAACCAAAATGTCATTAACGTAATAAAATCCGCTCGATGCACTTAAAAGACTAAAGGATTTTCCTCCATCTGTACTTTTAAATATTCCTGCGCCTCGACTCGTTGAAAATGTTGTACCAAATCCTTCACCGGTTCCTACGTACATAATGTTTGAATTGTTGGGATCAAATGCAATACAGGTAACGGTGATATTCGACCAAATATCTGAAACGGATTTCCAGGAACTACTGGAGCTGGTAATATCATCGTTGTACCACAATCCTCCGGTAACTGCACCTGCCCAAACCTTTTTGCCTTTGCTGTCATTGGGATCCCAAGTAATAGCTCTTGTTCTTCCTCCAACATTATTGGGTCCCCTACTTTGCCAAGCGTTACTCGATGTACCTGGAGTTGCGCGTTTGTCAATAACCATTTTAGGATTTACCTTTTCTAGGGTACTGAATAAAACTTCTGGTGTTGGTCTTCCCAATTTGGGATCCATAGTAGCCAAATAGTCTTGCTTCCACCATTCTAATGGTGCTTGTTTTACTTTTTGATAAGGTGTATTAGCCAATTCTATCTTTGACAAGCGTTTAAGAGCTTTCTTTTGTACTTTAGAGTATTGCTTTTGACTGATGCTTGATTCTTGAGCAATTAAATCAATTGTATTGATCGCTAAAAATAGATAAACTAAAAAAGGTATTGTGTATTTGTGAACTGCTTTCATTTTAATCTGTATTTGAATTGGCTTTTTTCTACATGCAAAAACAATGCAGAAAAACTGATAACAACAAAATAAAAAGGGGAATTTGACTTCCCCTAAAAATTATTCAACCCAAGATTTCCAATAACTCGGATCTTCCACTCCAAGAGCATCCTCTGTAATCATTAATGGGTGGAAAGGATCAATCATAACTGCTAATTCTCTGGTTTCTTTTGCACCGATACTCTTTTCCACAGTTCCTGGGTGTGGACCATGTGGAATACCTTTCGGATGTAAAGTTATCATTCCACGTTCAACATGTTTGCGACTCATAAAATCCCCATCTACATAATATAAAATTTCATCGCTATCCACGTTAGAATGATTGTATGGAGCTGGAACTGATTGGGGATGATAGTCGTATAAACGAGGTACAAACGAACAAATTACGAAATTCCTTCCTTCGAATGTTTGATGAATCGGTGGCGGCATATGCAATCTTCCAGTGATGGGTTCAAAATCGTGAATACTGAATCCGAACGGATAGCAGTATCCATCCCAACCTACAGCGTCAAAAGGATGATTGACATAAGTGTAGGGATAAATCCAGTTTTGCTTCTTTATCATCACTTTGAACTCTCCTTTTTCATCATGAGTTTTTAAGTTCTCAGGAAGCTTTATATCTCTTTCGCAATAAGGTGAATGCTCTAATAATTGGCCAAAAGAGTTTTGATATCTTTTCGGGGGATAGATAGGTGTTGGCGATTCAATTACCATCAATCGATTGTTAGAGTCGTTGAACTCCAATTGGTAAATTGTTCCTCTAGGAATAACCAGGTAATCACCATATTCAAATGGAATTTCACCGTAAATGGTTTTTAATTTTCCCGTGCCTTCGTGAACAAACAGTACTTCGTCTGAATCCGCATTTTTGAAAAAATATTCCGTCATGCTTTTTTGTGGAGCTGCCACACCTATGGATATATCGGAATTTACCAATAAAACCTTCCTGCTCTTGATGTAGTCATCTTCTCCCGCTGTTTTGAAAGTAACAAAACTGCGATTCTTCATGTTTCGTTGCTCCGCAATTTTTGGCTCAACACTGAAAGGCTCTCCAATATCTTTAACTAATGTGGGTGGGTGACAATGGTAAACCAACGAATACAAACTATTGAAACCTTCTGTACTAATCAGTTCTTCTGCATATAAACTTCCATCGGCTTTGCGAAATTGAGTGTGTCTTTTTCGGGGGATGTTACCCTGTCTGTAATAAAATGCCATAAATTCAACTTAAACCACGAATATAACGATAAATTTTTAGTCGATAAATATGCTGGTGACATCCATATAATCCCCTTAAATGGGAAAAAAATCACTATTTTTGGACGTAAGATGGATCGAAAGAAATTTATTAAAAACATGAGTGCTTTGACCGCTTTGAGCTCATTATCTGATCTTCATTCAGCAATCAATATATGGGAAAACTCGGATGTTCATTCAATGGATTACTTGAATGATACAAGTCTGTTTTACTCTTCAAGTTCAAAAAAAGCACTGGGTAATTTATTACTGATTCATTTCAATCAATCCATACCCGATACAGAAGTAGAAAGAGTGTTAATTCAACCGCTTAAAAATGGTTTAAAAGGATATAACTTCAACTCGCAATTTGATCCCCATGAAAGTTACATTTCTCAACTATTAGAATCAGAATGGTCGTTGAGAAAAAAAATGAAAAGAACGGAATGGACGGTTATTCGTCCCCATCTAAAAGAAGCCTTCAATCTCAATAAATCCAATCCAAGTTCATTCCATCAAGAATTTATTAATTGGATGGGAATGACTCCAAATGTGCAACAATTAGTGAATCCATATTTATCGAAATCTAGTATTCAAAGCAGATTAGATGCACAAGTACTTGAACATTTTAAGCTGAAATCAAATAGATCAAGTCACAATTTTTTTATGGAATGGAGTGATTTTGATTTATATAAAACGAACCGAGAATTATTTAATAAATGCTTGAAAATTAATGTAAATGAACTTATTAATTTGATTAATACATCAAATGATATTTCCAATTTAAATCGAAGTAATTCTTCAGATCAAAGCGATAAAAAGCATCAAAAACGTTTGCCACATAATCAATTTACTCGAATTGTTTTGTTTTCAGATGCTAATGAGTTTAAAAAAGTAAATGACCAAATGGCATCTGTTTCAACAAGCTCTACTTCAGTAAAAAACGTATCGATGAATTCGAATTCTTCCTTTGAATCAAAACGAAATCCAGCTAAGAACACAACTTATAATACAAAATCAACAGCTGGATTTGTAATCGATCTAACTCTGATTAACTGATTGTTGTGATAGTAATGGATTATAAACATTTCCAACTGTGGTCGGAAATGTTATCTAATGAACTTTTGGGATATTATTTCGACTTTGGAATTAGTTTCACAAAAGACAGTCTCATTCTGAATTTCAAAGGTCCCAAGAAATCGGAAAAGTCATTTGAATTCAAATTTGTGGAAGGGCAGATATCACTGTTTCCAGCAAGACCGGTTTCTGGTGATTCTCGAACTAAGCGAAACTCAGTAATACAATTCCGAGAACTCGAAAACAAAGAACTTACAGCCATTCGATTGAATTTTCTTGATCGATTAATGGTCTTTGATTTTGGGACAGAATTTTCATTGGTTTTTAAAGGGTTTGGGCGCTTTTCTAATGTTATTTTATGGCATCAAACTACGGAAACGGTAGATTCCATATTTAGATTACATTTAAAATCAGATTGGGATTTTCAGTTAAATCAAGAACTTCGACTACCTATAATATATAGTTTGTCTACCGATGTTTCGGTAAGTTCAAAAATTGTTAAGAATGTTCAATCGCTTGATGTTTTATCGGAGAAAGTAGGTTCTGATTTTTGTATTTCCCCCGAAAAATGGATGCAATATATTAAAACGGTAAAATACGATGAAATAAATAAAATATTCGATATGGACGTTTTGACTTCAAATAATTTCAAGAGTTTGGAAAACTCAATTATTGAGAACAAAACGGCATTAGCGGAACCTATTCAATTTCATATTTTTTTAAATCGAATAACTCAAAAATTAGATGTAGATCAATTGAATATACGTTGGGAAAATTACTTGAAACAAACGTCTCAAATAATTTCAGCGTTTTACTTTGAAAAAAACCGTGATTCCAGAATAGGACAATGTAAATCTACAATTAAATCCCTCAATACTCATTTGAAACAACTAAATTCTAGAATACATGAAATTCAGAATCGCAGAAGTTTTAAAGAATTAGGTGATATATTAATTTCTAACTGTCATGCAATTAAACCGGGAGTGGCAGAACCTTTGCTGTATGATTATTATACGGACCAGAGAATACGCATTAAAATCAATCCTGAACTAAGTTGTGCTGAAAATGCGGAACGATTTTATAAAAAATCAAAGAAAGAGAGCATTGAATTGGAAGTTCTGAACAAACAACTTCAAGAAGCAGATCAAAAATTATTGAAATCAGAATCCTTGTTAAAGAGATTGGAACAATGTAAGAATCATTCGGATTTACAAGCGCTCAAGAATTACGAATTACCGACTACAACCAAGAAGTCCAAACAATCAGATAATTTACCATATAAGCAGCATTTTTATGATGGATTTGAAATTTGGCAGGGCAAAAGCTCTAAATCCAATGATGATATGTTGAAATTAGCTTCAAAGAATGATTTGTGGTTTCACGCTGCGGATTTTTCAGGATCTCATGTAATTATTCGAAAAAAGGGGAAATCCTACCCCACTCCAGTTGTACAATTCGCTGCCAAACTTGCAGGATTAAATTCTAAAGGGAAAAATCAGTCGCTTTTAACCGTTATGTATACGGAAAGAAAGTTTGTTTCTAAGCCCAAGGGTTCAAATCCCGGTGAAGTTTCGGTGTTTAAATTTGAAACATTAGATGTTGTCCTAAAATAATTAATTTTTTTTGAGAGTCCAACTCTTTCATTATGAATTCATTGTTAAAAAACGATTACTCAAGTATAGAAAAAAATACAAAAATAGTTTGCATACTCAGAAATTCGTTCTATATTTGCACTCGCATTGAGGGAGTAACATCCTGAAATAAAAAAACAAAAAAGGGAGCTTAGCTCAGTTGGTTCAGAGCATCTGCCTTACAAGCAGAGGGTCACAGGTTCGAATCCTGTAGCTCCCACAAAAAAAGAGCCTCGCGAAAGCGGGGCTTTTCTTTTTTAAATAAAATTCAGTTCTTTTAATTCCTCTTCCGTAAATAATTTGCTTTTTATTACAAATCGAATTCCATGTGGAATTTCTAAAGAAAAGCTGGATCCTCTTCCGGGAACGACATCCAAGGTTAATTGGGTATGTTTCCAGTATTCGTATTGGTCTTTAGACATATAAAATGGTTGATCGAATACATATCCTAAAAGAATATCTGAATCGCCTATTTTAAATTCTCCTCGAGGAAAACACATCGGCTGTGATCCATCGCAACAGCCACCGCTTTGATGAAACATTAATGGACCATGCATAATTATGAATTTTTGGATCCATTCATTTGCCAGTGCTGTGGAACGTACTTTTTCTACGGTTTTCATATTGTAATTTGTTTTATCTATGTTTTGTGGAGTTTTTTATAAAGGATATTTCTAGTTTTAATTTTAGGATTTTTTAAAAACAATATTGTTTGGAATTAAATAGTATAACGCTGTAAGTTAATTGGTTAAATCTATAATTTAATTAGTTTATGAGGTAGATTATAAGGATTAAAGCAATAATAGTTTTAATCACAACGGGAATTACATCTAAAAAACAAGGCGAACCAACTCGGTTCGCCCTATTTACTTTTGTTGTTAATCTTCCAAATAAAAGAGTAGTTTTATTTAAAAAAATCCTAGTTTGTTCTTGCTGTATGAAACCAACATGTTTTTAGATTGACGGTAATGATCCAACATCATTTTGTGTGTTTCACGACCAAATCCTGATTTTTTATACCCTCCAAATGGCGCATGTGCTGGATATGCATGGTAACAATTCACCCAAACTCTTCCCGCTTGTATCGCTCTGGGAATTTGATATAATTCATGCGCATCACGTGTCCAAACCCCAGCACCCAAACCATACAATGTGTCGTTTGCGATTTCAATTGCCTCTTCTACGGTTTTAAAAGTAGTTACAGATGTAACAGGACCAAAAATTTCTTCTTGGAATACTCTCATTTTGTTGTGACCTTTCAAAATCGTTGGCTGAATGTAAAAACCATCCTTTAATCCAATAGATTCGCTAGCTGATGCTCCTCCACACAATACTTCAGCACCTTCGGCTTTTCCAATTTCAATATAATTCAGGATTTTTTCATATTGATCGTTAGATGCTTGCGCTCCCATCATGGTATTTGAATCCAAAGGATGTCCCAATTTAATGGCCTTTGTGCGTTCAATTACACGCGACATAAATTTATCATAAATACTTTCATGAACTAAAATTCGCGAAGGACAAGTACATACTTCACCCTGATTTAATGCGAACATTACTGCACCTTCAATGCATTTATCAAAGAATGCATCATCGGCATCTGCAATGCTTGGCATGAATATATTCGGTGATTTTCCACCTAATTCCATAGTTACCGGAATTAAGTTTTCCGAAGCATATTGCATAATTAATCTACCCGTAGTCGTTTCTCCTGTAAATGCTACTTTTTGGATTCTTGGGGATGTAGCCAAGGGCTTGCCTGCTTCCAATCCAAATCCTGAAACCACATTCAACACACCAGCTGGAAGAAGATCTTTAATTAAATCCATTAAAACCATAATGCTAGTTGGAGTTTGTTCAGCTGGTTTAACAACAACACAACATCCTGCTGCTAATGCGGGTGCAATTTTCCATGTGGCCATCAACAATGGAAAGTTCCAAGGAATAATTTGTCCAACTACACCAAGAGGTTCATGTACAATAATTGAAATGGTATCTTCATCGTGTTCAGAAATTTCACCTTCATCGGCACGAATCACACCAGCAAAATAACGGAAGTGATCAACACAAAGTGGCAAATCTGCTGCCATGGTTTCTCTTAATGCTTTTCCGTTATCAACAGTTTCAACTTGGGCTAAATAACTTAGATTTTGCTCGATTCGATCGGCAATTGCCAATAAAATATTTGAACGAGTTGTTGGGCTGGATTTAGACCATGTTTTGAACGCTTTATGAGCAGCTTCAATGGCTTTTTCAATGTCTTCAGCATTTCCGCGAGCCGCTTTAGAAAATAAACTACCATCAATTGGAGAAAAGTTGTCGAAGTACTCACCAGAAGAAGGTTTAACCCATTCGCCACCGATAAAATGGTCGTAATGAGAATTCACTTTGGGAAAATTGAATTGGTTTGTCATAGTTTAAAATTGGTTAATATTTTTTCTTGCTTTAATGAATTTTTCAAAGTTTCCAATTTTAGCTCAGTCAAAACTCTTTGAATCGTATCAAAAAATAGCAAAATCGTATCACGACTATGGGAACTTGTGATTTTTTTCATATCTTGTGAATCTACTACCCCTGAAAATCAACCCTTTAAGCTATGAAAACCCTTTCTTTGAACCCAGTGAATACCACCCCCCTTTCACATTTGGGTACTTTAGTAGAAAATCGAACTACATTTGAAATGAGTTCCTGTCAGCTGAACGTATTTGAAACGCATAAAACGGCTGAAAAGGTGGAGTTGCTTTTTGATGATTTGGTGATTACCAGCATGTTAAAAGGTAAAAAAGTGATGCATTTACCCGGTAAAAGTGCTTTCGATTATTTTCCAGGACAAAGTGTTGTTATTCAACCCAAAGAAAAGATGACCATTGATTTTCCTATTGCGGATTTGAATGACCCTACTCAATGTATAGCCTTGGCAATATCCCCTGAACAAATAAAATCAACGGTTGAACTATTAAACGAAAAATTTCCAAAGGAAAGCGACTTAAATCCATGGACAGTTGATGCGCAATATTTTCATTTAGATAACAACCCCGATTTAGTAGAAACCATGAATCGAATGTTGAAAATTGGTATTCATGAAACCTCAGGTACAAAAGATATATTAGCCGATTTGGCTTTGAAAGAATTGTTATTGAGATTGATGCAAACACAAGCCCGGGCATTACTAGAACATCAAAGTATATTCGATTCCAATAAAAATCGATTCGCTCATGTAATTGCGTACATTAAAAATAACATCCACGATAAATTAGACATTGCTTCATTAGCAGAAAAGGCTTGCATGAGTAGACCGAATTTCTTTAGAAAATTCAAAGAAAGTATGGGAATTACACCGAATGAATATATTCAGATTCAAAAAATAAAATTTGCTAAAGAAAAGCTCATGAATTCTGATTTAACTGTAAGTGAAGTAGCTTTCTTTTTAGGATATCAAAATATCAATCATTTTATACAATTATTCAAGCAATTTGAGGGTAAAACGCCCAAAAAATTTCAGCAATTCCATCAAAAAAAGAATTGATAATTCACAATACAAAATGGTAAATTCGCACTATGCGAAAGGAATCCAAAGAATTTTTACATCAATACTTAGATAATGTGTCTCCTACTGGATTTGAACACAGCGGTCAAAAAATCTGGTTGAATTACCTAAAGCCGTACATAGATGAACAATTTGTAGATGTTTACGGTACAGCGGTTGGAGTAATAAACCCCGGAAAAGAATTCAAAGTAGTAATTGAAGCGCATGCAGATGAAATTAGCTGGTTTGTAAATTATATTACCGACGATGGGTACATTTATGTTATCCGTAATGGTGGAAGTGATTTTCAAATAGCACCATCAATGCGTTGTAATATCCATTGTGAAAATGGAAATATTGTAAAAGGAATCTTTGGATGGCCTGCTATTCATGTTCGAGTGGATAAAAATCCTGAAATTAAACAAGAGAATATTTTTATTGATGTAGGATGTAAGTCCAAACAAGAAGTTGAAGAATTAGGAATTCATATTGGTGCTGTAGCTGTTTTTGAAGCAGGATCTGAATGGTTGAATGATCAATTTCTAATTGGTCGTGCATTAGACAATAGAATTGGAGGATTTATGATTGCTGAAGTTGCCCGTCATATTAAAGAACAAAACATCGATTTACCATTTAGTTTGTATGTGGTGAATAGTGTTCAAGAGGAAATAGGTTTAAGAGGTGCTGAGATGATTTCTAGAAGAATCAATCCAGATGTAGCCATTGTGACCGACGTTACTCATGATACCTTCTCACCGTTGTACAACAAAAAACAACAAGGAGAATGTAAATGCGGTAACGGACCTGTATTGGCCTATGGACCCGCTGTACAAAATAAACTGTTGCAAAAAGTAATTTCGGTGGCCAAGAAACACGAAATCTCTTTTCAAAGAAATGCAGTGAGTCGCTCTACTGGTACAGATACCGATAGCTTTGCCTATTCTTCTACAGGTGTTGCATCTTGCTTGATATCCTTGCCTTTGAAATATATGCATACAACCGTGGAAATGACACACAAAAATGATATCGAGGGATGTATTCAATTGATTTTAAAATCATTGGAAGCTATAGATCCTTCTGAGAGTTTTAATTATTTAGATTAATTAATAGCGGTTCGTTGCGTATTAATTTCCCCATTTTTAATTTTTAATTTCATTGTATCAACCCAGTATTCCCCAAAATAAAGTCCAATTCAATTGGTTGGTGTACCCTTGGTTTTGGGGGATATCTGTTCTGCCTTTTTGGTTGTTGAATGCACTTAGTGATTTCGTTTTTTTTATTTTGTATCGAATATTTAAGTATCGAATTCAAATTGTACGCGATAATCTATTTCGTGCTTTTCCCCAGAAAAGCAATGAAGAACGACTAAAAATTGAAAAAGCCTATTATAAACACTTAGCCGATTTATTTCTTGAAACAATCAAAGGCTTGAATCTGAATACAACATCAGTAAAGCAATTCGTTCAACTGGAAAACAAAGAACTATTGGATTCATTTTACAACTCAAAACAATCTGCTCTAATTGTTTTAAGTCACTGTGGAAATTGGGAATGGTCCTGCTTGGCGGCATCACAATATACTTCAATGCCGTTTTATGTTGTATATAAGCCATTGAGTAATCCTGGTTTTAATGCTTTTATGTACCGATTAAGGTCAAAGACGGGTTCTAAACCAGTATCAATGAATGAAACATTACGATTGGTTTCCAATAATGAGAGATTGCCTTATTTTCTTGCTATGGTTGGAGATCAGAATCCTGGAAACATAAATCAAGTCTATTGGGATCAGTTTTTAAATCAAGAAACAGCGTTTTTAAATGGGCCAGCTAAAATTTCTGAAAAATTTAAAATGCCTGTCATTTATTTAAAAAGTAGGAAAATTAGACGACATCATTATGTTTTGACTCCTGAATTGATTGTGGATTTCAAAGAAAATCAACGGTTTGATTCGCAACAAATCATGGCAAAAATGGTAAAATCAGTAGAAAATGAAATTTTAAACCAGCCTGAAATTTGGTTATGGAGTCATCGAAGATGGAAACACCAACGGAATAAATGACATAAAACATATCAAATTCTGATAAGTCACAGCGCTAATTCGTTATATTTGTATTTTCCGATAAACAATGAAAAACAAGAAGAATTTTGAAGAATCTGTAAATGAATTGGCTGATTTATCGAAAGCAATAGGCCATCCTGCTCGTATTTCCGTTTTATTGTTTTTGATGGAAAACGGTCCTTCAACCTGCCAACAAATCGTAGATAAATTACCTTATTCTCAAAGTACGGTTTCAGGGCATCTTCAAAAGTTGAAAGAAGATAATTATATAGATTTGAAATTATATAAAACGAGTTCTATTTACTCGGTTAAAAAAGAAACATTGCTGCATCTAAGTCAATTAGTGCAAAAAGTGTTTAAACTCGCACCAGAAAAGAAACAATTATCGCTTTTCTAATCTCTCAGTTAAATATTCAATTCAGTATATAATCTTTACCTCTATTCCAGAGTTATATAAAGCTGTTTTACTGTATTGAAATATATGAAGTCAACTAGTGCTGGTAATCCTCAATTACCATTCCGGTTAAGAGTTTGGGCTCAACAAAGGTCGATTTCGGAGGCATAATCAGTCCTTGATCTGCCACATCTTTAATTTCCTGCATGGAATTGGATTTAAATAAAAACGCAAATTGGAATTTACCCTCCTTCATTTGTTCTTTAATAAACTCAATGGAAGTGTCGCCACGCATAAATGAAACACGATTGTCGTTAGCCGTATTCTCTACACCAAATACGGGACTAAAAATGTCGCGTTCCACTACAGAAACATCTAATTTTTCAACAGCATTTAGATGGGATTCTGGTGACTTAAGTTGAATTACCCATTTTTCGTTCTCTGAAAAAACAAGTACTTGATGCTCTTTTAAATCCTCAAATGAATGGATATCAAATGCATCGTAAAATTCGTAGCCAGCTACCTTGAAAAAAGCCTCGAGATTTAATGGTTGATTATATTTAATTAATCGATAAAATGGTTTGATCAACAAATCGCGATCATCCATAATTAATGCCATAAAACCTTTACCTGAATTATGTCCGAATTCTTCTAAAATAAACGTTGATGAAGCGGCTACTCTATGATGTCCATCGGCAATATACAATGAATCAATTTGGCTAAAATCTGATTGGATTCTTTCAACAATTTGAGCATCCGAAATAAACCATAAAGTATGTTGATTACCAAATTCATCAGAAACAGAAAATAAGGGAGATGTTTCTTGAACTTGATGAGATAATTCCAAAATATCTTCGGGTAAATTTTGACTTAAGAGAACGGGTTCAGCCATAGATTTCAGTTGACGAATGTGTTCAACTAATCTTCCTTCTTTAGCTTTTAAAGTATTCTCGTGTTTTTTTATTTTTCCGTTTTGATAATCATCGGCATCAATTCCAACGATCCACCCGCTTAATATTTTGCCTGAATGATGGGTTTGTTTGTAAAAATAAATTCCGTTTTCAAATACTTCCAAACAATGATTGGAAAGTAAATTGGCTAAATTGGAAAGACTTGCTTGATAAAAAGCAGGACTTCCTTGCTCAATTTCGGGTTGTAAATATTGAGGTTTTACGACACGAATGTAGCTAAATTCATTATTTTCAGCTTTTTCTCGTAATGCTGCTTCTGGAACTTTTCCAGAACCCAATGTCACCACTCTATCGGCCAGCTTTTTGCTTGGAACAAATGCTTTGAAAGGATAAACTTTTACCACAAACCCACCGGATTATTTTTTCAAATGCTGTATTACACGCTCAGCCAATTCCACTCCTACTCTAAGTTGTGCTTCTTTAGTAGAAGCTCCAATATGAGCGGATAATGATGTATTTTTTAATTTAAGAATTGTATCATTGGTGGGAGGCTCATTTACAAAAACGTCTACACCTGCAAAAGCGATTTTACCAGAATTAACAGCGTCAGCAAGAGCATTTTCATTGACCACTCCACCGCGAGCACAATTTATCAAAATGGATTGATTTTTCATTTGTGCAAATTCTTTCTCGCCTATTACTTCTTCACTACCTGGAGTATGTACAGTAACAATATCACTTTGACTTAATGTAGTTGCCAAATCTTGACCTTTTAAGGTAATTTGGAAATTGTGTTTTTTATACAAGGGATTCAATTCAATGGTCAAATCAAAAGAACGCATTTTATAGTCGTATACCAATACTTCCATACCAAGTCCTATTGCAATTTTCGCCACTTCTTGACCAATTCTTCCAAAACCTATAATACCGATTTTCTTTCCTTGTAATTCAAAACCGTCTGAAGCCTTATTTTTAAGATTTTTGAATTCCGACTGTCCATTTTCAGGCATAATTCTGTTGGACTCATGCAGAAATCTTGCCAATGAAAACAGGTGTGCAACAACTAATTCAGCAACAGAACGAGAAGAAGCATTGGGTGTATTTACCACTGGAATTCCAGATAATCCAGCCTGTTTCAAATCAATATTATCTAAACCAACTCCTGCTCTACCGATTAATTTCAAATTACTCGAAGTAATGATATCAGCAGTTACTTTTGTTGCGCTTCTTACGATTAAAACATCGTAATTTTTTATCTGATCTTTTAATTGATCTTGGGGAACTTTCTCCGTGATGACTTCAAAGCCAGCATTTTCGAGTAATTCCTTACCAACTTTATCAATTCCGTCGTTCGCTAGTACTTTCATTAGTTGTTAAAGTTATTCATGACACTAACCAAAGCTTCTACGCTTTCAATTGGAAGAGCGTTGTACAACGAAGCACGATATCCTCCTACACTTCTGTGTCCTTTAATTCCAGAAATTCCTGCTTCTTTACAAGCATTTTCGAACTTCTCCTCTAGGTTTTTATATTCCTCATTGAATACGAAGCAAACGTTCATCTTACTTCTTGAACCCAATTGAGCAGTTCCTTGGAAATACGGACTGGAGTCGATAGCGTTGTATAATAATTCAGCTTTTGCGTTATTTCTAGCCTCCATACCTTCCAATCCTCCATTCATTTTTACCCATTCTAAGTTGTATTTAGAAACTAAAATCGGGAAAACTGGAGGTGTATTGTACATACTACCATTTTCAGCATGTACCTTGTATTGCAACATGGTTGGTATATGTCTGTCTGCTACTTTGTTGTATAAATCTTTCTTTACTACAACCAGTGTAACACCTGCTGGCCCCATGTTTTTCTGAGCACCTGCATAAATAAGATCAAATTGGTTGGCATCAAATTTTCTTGAGAAAATATCCGAGCTCATATCACAAAACAAGGGGACATCCGTTTTTGGGAAGTCCGCCATTTGTGTTCCGTAAATAGTGTTGTTAGATGTACAATGGAAATAGTCCGCTGTTGAATCTATTTCATAATCAGTTGGAACGAAATTGAAGTTAGAATCTTTGCTACTTGCAGCTACGATAACTTCTCCATAAGCCTTAGCTTCTTGAATGGCTTTAGAAGCCCATACCCCTGTATTTGTATAAACCGCTTTGGATCTTAAAAAGTTCATAGGAACTTGAAAGAACTGAGTGGAAGCTCCTCCTTGTAAAAAGATCACATCGTAATCATCACCAATCCCTAGAATTTCTTTAACTAAGCGAGCAGCATCGTCCATTACTGCCTCAAATTGTTTACTTCTGTGAGAAATTTCTAAAATATTTAAACCGGTACCGGCGAAATTTTTTAGATCTTCAATGCTCTTTTCAACGGCGTACTCCGATAAAATTGAGGGTCCTGCCGAAAAATTGTGAATCTTTTTATTGTTACTCATAAAGTACTACAATTTTACGTGTATAATTGCGTCTATACAAGAAATGAGAACGGAATATTTTAAACTTTACCAAATTTTTATTATATCAACATTGTACTTTGTTCCTAATGTTTTGTTTTCACAATACGAAGGATTGGATTCCAACAGAAGACAAATAAAAAACGCGGCTAAATCACAAACCGATACCCTAGATGCAGAAGAAATTAAAGCTATACGATATTCCGATATTGAATTCAAGGGTTTTGACTTTACCATTTTTGGGACAGGAAGTACATTTCAGATTGAAGGAGCTCCATTCACAGGTATTCATATCAATGAAAGGATATATTTAGCTGGAGGTGCTTTTGCCGGTATATATTCTCAGTCCAATTCTAGTGCTTCAAATGTTCAACTCGCCACTGTGAATTTTGGAGCTTTTATATTCACACGATTATCTGTAAATAGTTTATTTCTACATGCTGAATATCGATATCAAAATACGGTTACCGATTTATCTCCAAGAGCTCGATCTACCTATGGGAATCCGATAATCGGAATTGGTTATAATTACGAAGAAGAAATGGGTAGTTATGGTATTATCGGTGTAGCATTGAACGCAGATTCCTATTTAACCAGTCCACTCGGACCCATCGTGTACAGAATTGGTTTTAGATTTTAATAAAAAAGGAAAAATATTGGTGTAATATCTAGTGTTATCCTGTGTTAATATTAACTAAATAAAATGCCACCCTTGGGTGGCATTTTATTTAGTTATACTCTTTAAATATTTATTCAATTCTTCGTAGAACCAATGTTTCTAAAACCGAACAATTCAGTATACTGATGAACTCTATTATTGCAACAAACCGTGAGTCAGAAACATAGGTGCAAATCCTAATGCAATGATTACGATTGACATAAATACTGCAATCCAATTGATGTTATTTGAAGCAGCAGTGTGATTTGAAAACTCATTTGAATAAATATTCTTAAACGGTTTGAAATAGTAAGCAATACTAATTGCTGAACCTATTAATGCAATGATGGTAAGTGAAACAGATCCCTCAATTGCATGTCTAAAAAGATGGAATTTTGCAACAAATCCAACTGTAGATGGAATACCAGCTACCGATAAAATGGCTACTGTAAAAATAACCGCTTCCCACTTGTTTTTGTAGAACATTCCATTAAAAATATCGAATCCTTTGGAATATTCAGGAGAAGTAGATTCGCTGGAATATTTATCCATAAAATAAAACAACAATGATGTTCCCAAACCATAGGCTAAGGCATAGGTTCCAATAATCCACATATTAGCGGTGCCAAAGGGAGCGATTACAAACATCAACAAATATCCCGCGTGAGAAATACTGGAATATGCCAAAGTGCGCTTTACAGATTTTTGAACCAATGCAACAATATTACCTAACAAGATAGTAATCATGGAAACAGGTATTAAAAACTGATTATACCAACCTTGCATCCAGTAAAAGTTTTGAATAAATTGGGCCAATGCGATAAAACCTGCAATTTTTACGATGATTGCCATAAAAGAGGCAACTCGATTGGGTGCTCCTTCATAAACATCAGGACTCCAAAAATGAAAAGGAACCGCCGATATTTTAAAAAGTAAACCAACCAACGTCAAAACCAAACCTAACTTGATTAGAATTGGGAATTCACCAAAATGAGCAGCAAAAGATAATTTTACATTGATATCTGAAAAGTAGAATGTTCCTGTACCTCCATAAATAAATGCAGATCCCAATAACAATATTGCTGTAGAAAAAGATCCCATAATAAAGTACTTGATTGCAGATTCATTCGAAAACAGATTTTCTTTGTCACTACCGGAAAGTACGTATAATGGAATGGATAAAATTTCAATACCTAAAAAGAGCATCACTAAATGATTGGAACCAATCATCATTTGCGCACCGCACAATGAAAACAGCATCAATGCTAATATATCACTACCCTTTCTGTTAGTTGCAGGCATTAAAGCAATAATAAATGCAGCGATAAAGGTAATTATTGAAACTGCCATCAATCGAAACAATCCAAATTCCAACATGGGTTCATTTTTCATGTATCCTTTAAGGATTTTTCCAAAAAATGGTTCAAAATTGATGATACCTTGAGATTCAATCAAGGCTAAACTTCCACCGAAAAGTAAAAGTACGAATGTGATATTCTTAAACTGAGATTCTTGTTTCTGAATCCCAGCAAATAATATAAAAATGGCGGTTAAAAAAGTTACTAATAATGCTATCATGACAACACTCCTTTCGCATTGGAAATTTCCAACAAAATCTGATCTAAAGATGGTTTAACTATATCGATAAAATATTGGGGGAAAATTCCCAAAACAACTACAAAAATGGATAACATTGCTAACGGAAGCCATTGCAACAATTCAATCTTTTGTTCAGCGTTACCCTTTTCCACGCCCAACATGGAAAATTGATACATTCTCAACATGTATACAGCGCATAAAATAATCGTTAAACCTGCAAATACTCCGGAAATACTGTGATAACTAAATACAGATTTTAATAACATGAATTCGCCAGGAAATCCGTTGGATAAGGGTGCAGCAGCTGTACCGATTACAAAAAAGAAGAAAACAACAGCAAAAACGGGATATTTCTTAGCTAAACCACCTAAATTATTCAGATTACGTCCTGAAAGTTGTTGAATAATATCGATAGAATAAAATAGTCCAACAACGTTGATACCATGAACTAACATCTGCAAAACTCCACCTGAGAATCCGGTACTAGACAGGGTAAAAAATCCTGCTGCAATAAGACCAACGTGTGAAAGTGAACTATATGCAACCAATCGTTTCATGTCGTTTTGTCTGATGGCAATGATTCCGCCATATACAATACCTATAACGCTTAATGTTATTAAGTAAGGTTGGAATACGTCTAACGTTTCACCACATAAGGGTAAAAACCAGCGAAGTACACCATATAAACCCATCTTTAACATGATACCACTAAGTAACATACTTCCCGCTGCAGGAGCGAAAGTATATGTATTTGCTTGCCATCCGTGGAAAGGAAACAATGGTATTTTTACAGCAAAAGCTAATAAAAATCCGATGCTAACACCAATTGATTGTTGGTAGGATAAATTTAACTTGAGTAATTCTTCGTAAGCAAAACTTCCAGATTCGGTTAATGAATTCAAGTAAATCAACGAGAATAACATCCCCAATGAACCTAAAAATGTATAAATGAAAAATCGAATTGTATGCTTGAAGTTATCCTTACCGCCTTCAGAGTATAGCAATGTGATAAAGTAAATAGGAATTAAAGCTAATTCCCAAAAGATGTAAAAACTTAGACCGTCTTTCGACATAAACACACCATTTAAACCTGCCTGCATTAATAGTGCTAACATGGTAATTTGAATGCGATTCGGCTGGTCAGATTTCATGGATAATACAATGAATGGCATTAATCCATTGGTTAATAATAATAAAATCCAAGTCAAACCATCCATTCCGAAAGTAAAATGAATGGAGGTATCTAACCACGCATAATCCTGAACGGTTTTCCAACCATCTTGGTAATTTACCAAAGATGAAACAGGAAAGTTAATTAACAATACGGCAATTCCTGTAAGTGATAATAAACCAGCTATAGCAACCGACAGTTTATTACCCAGTAATCGCGCTATCAATGCGGCCAATATGGGCCCTAAAATAAATTCCATGTTTTAGATAAATAAATTAATACCAATTAAAATTACAATTCCAATTACCATGAATAACAAATACTTTTCAATATTTCCGTCTTGAATGTATCTATTCAATCTGCCCAATTTTGTTAGAACGGAATTAATTCCAAAACTTAACGGTGAAATTACTTTGGTTTCAAAGAAATTACCTAAAATATCAGACAACCCCTCTAATGGTTTCACGAAAACAGCATTATACAATTCATCCACGTAAAATTTGTTTTCCATATAACCTTGAACACCTTTGGATTCTTCATCTGAGGGGACATGATTTTTTGAAACGTATTTACTTCGGGTAAATATAAATGCTACCACAAAAACGAGTACGGCAATTCCGATTAATATATATTCTGTACTATGACTAATTGCATGTTTTGTTTCTTCAATTGTTAAAATAGGCTTTAACCAATTAGCTAATACTCCAGAATGATGTGTTAGATATTCAGGTAAATTCAAAGCACCACCAATGATACTTAAAATTGCCAAAACAACTAACGGTAAAGTCATTCCCATGGGTGACTCATGTACTTTGTCGAACGCAAAATGAGTATTTCTATATGTACCATGAAACGTAACGAAGAACATTCTAAACATATAAATACCGGTTAGTAAAGCACTGAATACCATTAATCCATAACCAAGTTTATTGTGTTCAAAAACATGGGTTAAAATTTCATCTTTAGAGAAGAAACCGCTTAAAAATGGAAAACCTGTTATAGCTAAAGTACCAATCAAGAAAGTGAAATAGGTTAATGGCATTTTAGATTTCAAACCACCCATCAAACGAATATCTTGCTCATGATGTACTCCATGGATTACACTACCCGCTCCTAAGAACAATAAAGCCTTAAAGAATGCGTGAGTTGTTAAGTGGAACATTGCAGTTGTGTATGCACCACACCCTAAAGCTACGAACATAAATCCAAGTTGACTTACGGTACTATATGCCAAAACTTTTTTAATATCATTCTGTTTTAGTCCAATTAATGCAGCCAAAATGGAAGTACTTAGTCCAATCCAGAAAATAAACTCACTGGTGAATGGTGCCATTTCAAATAGAACTTGAGTACGAACAATTAAATAAATACCGGCAGTTACCATGGTGGCAGCATGGATCAATGCTGATACAGGCGTTGGTCCAGCCATTGCATCAGGTAACCATGTGTATAAAGGAATTTGAGCACTTTTACCCATTGCACCAACAAATAGCAGTACGCTAATCGCAGTTAACATATTTGCACTGGTTTTACCTTGCGAAATTCCTGCAATCACTGCATCGTAGTCTAATGTACCAAATTGATGAATCAACAAGAACATCCCCAAAAGCAAACCTAAATCACCAATTCGATTCATTACGAATGCTTTGCGAGCTGCTTTGCCGTATTCTGGACGTGAATACCAGAATCCAATCAACAAGTAGGAACACAATCCTACACCTTCCCAACCGAAAAACAACATCAAGAAATTGGATCCTAGAACCAACAACAACATGTTAAAGACGAAGAAATTAAGGTAGGAGAAGAATTTGTGAAATCCTTCATCTTCCCACATGTAAGCCATGGAATAAATGTGGATTAGAGTTCCGATTCCCGTAATTATCATGGTCATCCAAATAGACAATCGGTCTAGTTTGAAACTCGCTTCCAAAACCAAATTATCTACATTCAAAAAGGTAAATAATTTTAGTGATTGGGAATAAGTTTCGCTTGATACAAATTGCGACAACTGGGTAGCCGTTAATATAAACGCAATTAGAATTGTTGATATTCCAATTAACCCAGAAACCATTTTGGGCAAATGTTTGCCCACTAAACCATTGATTATAAAACCAATTAAAGGCAGTCCTAAAATAAGAGCTATGGTATTCATTAGTCTTTCAAACTATCTAAAAAACTCACATCAGTTTTTCGCGTATTGCGATAAACCATTACTACTATTGCTAATCCCACAGCTGCTTCTGCCGCAGCTACTACCATGATAAAAAATACAAACATTTGTCCGTTTGCATTTGGATCACCCATGTATTCAGTAAATGCCGCCAACAGTAAGTTTACCGCGTTCAACATCAGTTCAATGCACATTAAAAGTACTATAGCATTTCGTCTGAACAATACACCAAATAAGCCGATACTAAAAAGTACACAACTTAAATAGATGTAATGACTTATATCTAGATTTTGAAAAATACTTAACATATTATGAATTATTCAAATTGACCAATTCTTCCGAATTCTTCTCTTTTTTTCCCAACAAAACCGCACCAACCATAGCGGCGATAAATAAAATTCCCGATAATTCAAATGGAACAAGATATTCGGTCATGAGAACACGTCCTAAATTTTTAACCAATCCAATTTCCTCTGTATTTCCTTTCATTATTGCAATTCCCGCTTTTTGAAATGAAGCTGTAATTACGACCAACATCAAACCAGCTGAAATAGTTGCAGCAACAGCCCATAAATTGGATTTAACAGGTTCACTTTCCTTATTTAAATTCAATAGCATCAAAACAAATAGGAATAGAACCATAATAGCACCTGCGTAAACCATAAGATTTACAATTGCTAGGAACTGTGCATTTAACAACACATAATGTGCTGATATACTAAAAAATGTTAATATCAATGCCAATACACTATGTACTGGGTTCTTACTTGTTACTACATACAAAGCGCATAATATTGTAATAAACGACAATATTAAAAACGCAATTGGTAAATTTTGAAATAAACTCATCTTTTTAATTTGAATAATCCCACACTTGGCGTTTAGTTACATCAATTCTCTGATCTATTGGTTCCACCAATTTGTCTTTCCCGTAAATAAATTCTCCTCTTCCAAAATCGGCATCAACGATTCTATCTGTTAGGAAAATAGCTTCTTTAGGACAAGCTTCTTCACACAAACCACAGAATATGCATCTCAACATATTTATTTCGTAGGTAGAAGCGTATTTCTCTTCGCGATATAAATGCTCTTCTCCTTTTTTACGCTCCGCTGCAACCATTGTAATTGCTTCAGCTGGACAAGATACAGCGCACAATCCGCAAGCTGTGCAATTTTCACGACCCTGTTCATCTCTCTTTAACACGTGTTGACCCCTGTAGATAGATGCCATTGGACGTTTTACCTCTGGATATGAAACCGTATTGTGCTTTTTGAAAAAGTGTTTCAATGTAATCATCATTCCTCCTATTACAGCAGGAAGATAAATACGTTCCCAAAAGGTCATTTTTTTATTGACCACTTGTACCGATCTATTGGTTAATGATTGCATAACTATTTTGTATTGTGTGAGTTTAAATTTGATTTATAATCAACGAGCTTATAATTACTCGATTAAGTGTTTTCCTTTGATTTTGTATTTTTTTCTTAGGTACTTTCCTTCAATCTCTTTTTTACGCATTTTTTTAACATCTGCAGTAGGAATAGCTTGTGTGTAGGAACCGTCCGATAATTTAAAAACAAATTTAGGGTCAGTAAGTTTTGCGTATTTTACAACAAATTTGTTGCCGTATTTATCCGCAGGAATAATGGTAACTGGACTTTCTTGAATAACATAAACCTCATCTACTGAACCCGTTTTATCTACGATTTCAGTCATTTTGTTTTTACCAGTTGCTCCTGCAATGCAAATTGCACCTTCTGGATCAACTGAAGTTGGACATTTAGTAGAAACTTCAAATTTCACCGCATCTTTTTTGATGGTTTTCTTTCTCAACGTTTTAGAACGATCTTTTGAACGATCTAATTTACCGGTTTTTTCGTTTTTAACTAAAACTTTCATTCTTGAGCGTCTGTAACCCTCATAATCTTGAGGATCAAGCGTTACGGTAACTGGATGTTCCAAGCAGGAATCCTTTGCGAATTGGAATTTCACAATACCCACCCATTCTAATCCTTCATTTCCTTTGAAAACCAAAGGCTGTCCAGATTTGATAATTTCTAAAGGATCCGAAATTTTTGTAACTCGTACACCTTTACCAGGTGCAGTTTTGTTTAATTTTTTAAAGTCACACTTATTTAAGGTAACCCAAACACCTGAACCCGTATTAATGGTAGTATCACCATCACACTCAGTGTTTTTAACGACTGGTTTTGGAGCTTCTTTTGGTTTTTCAATGATGGTTATTTCAACTCGACGATTACGTGCCGCCATTTCCTTATCCGTTTCATTGGTTCTGGGCTTAGAACGTCCAAAGTATTTCTGCATCATGAAATCTTCATTGATTTCCATTTCAGCCAATGCGTCATACACGGCGTCCACACGATCTTTTGACAACTCCATGTTGTAATCATCATTTCCAGTTGAATCCGTATGTCCGGTTAAAACCAAACGATACTCGGGGATGTCCTTTAATTTTTTAACTAAAGTGGTTAATTTGGCCATTTCAGCTGGTGCAATTTCAGACTGATTCACTTTAAAGTAAATCTGAACGGCAGGAGCCAACTCTTTTGGTTCTGGAAAATTCTCTTTAGCGTTTTTAGAAGGTACAGAAGTCTTTTTAGGATCTGTAGTAGCTGGTTTATTTTGAGCTTGAACGTATTGACAACCAAGCAATAAAATAAGACTTAATACTGAGATAGATTTTTTCATGTTTGATGCGCGTCGCGAAAATAAAAGAAATCTTTTTACTCATCATCATTACTCACACATTATTTGTTGTTTTTTATTTACGGTTTGAATACTCGTATATTTGAATTTTGCCTATGAAAAATAGTTACTATGCATTCTCTTTGATTTTGGGAGGGTTTTTGGGGATGTTTTCCCAAACCTCGTACGCTCAAGTATCAAAAAATCAAGTGGTTCAGATTCAAGCCGTTAGTACTGGAAATAATCAAATTATACTCAAATGGCCAAGTGAACCAACGTTTTCTGGGAATTTTCTGATTTACAGTCGTAATGGTGCTGAAGACAGTATCGGGCAATTTCAACTACAATCTACAGTGTCGGGATCACAATCTCAACTAATAATCGACAACCATCCCAACCAAAGAGAATATTTAATCGCCAAGAGTCAAAATAATCAAACTCAGGCACTAGGGTATATTTGGGTAGGTAATAAGTATCGTCCAAATTTCAAAAAAGGTCACTTGATATTATTGATAGATAGTACTTTAAATTCAAACTTGTATTCTGAAGTCAATACGTATAAAATAGATTTAATTGCGAGCGGATGGAAAATTACCACCATTGTGGCTAAAAAATCTTCATCCCCCGAAAAAATTAAAGAACAAATAAAAACGGTTTACGATAATTCAAATCCGAAACCCAGAAGTATATTTATACTAGGTCACGTTCCAGTGCCCTATTCTGGATATTTTTCTGCCACAGGTAGTCGAGTGCCTCCCGACGGACACATAGAAGGCAGCGGAAATCATACCGGTGCATGGCCTGCTGATTTGTATTATGGCGATTTTACCGGATTTTGGACTGATTACATCGTAGAATGTACCACAGGTCAAAGCTCGAGACTTTATAATATACCTAAAGATGGAAAATTTGATCAATCCACTGTACCTGGTTATGTTGAATTGGAAATTGGTCGTGCAGATTTTTCTAACTTAACTGCATTTTCTGAGAATGAAATAGAATTAACTCGTGATTACTTGAATCGATTGCATGAATTTAAATTGGGTAAAATGCATTTTGCTCCTAGAGCACTTATACATGATAATTTTACCAATTTGAATTTGGCTTCCACAGGTTATCAGAATTTTCCTTGTTTCGTGGGATTGGATTCTGTATTCACAACACGAGATTATTTCACTTCTCAAAATGCTGAAAGTTACTTATGGAGTTATGGATGCGGTGCTGGCAGTTTTACCAGTTGTAACGGAATTGGCACCACTTCGAACTTTGTAAGTTCTAAAGGAAATTTTAAAAATGCCTTTACGCTTCTAGCTGGATCGTTTTTTGGCGATTGGGATGTGAACAATAATTTAATGAGATCTAGCTTGGCCTCTGGTTCATTGGCAACAGCTTGGGGCGGAATTCCCAAATGGTATTTTCATCACATGGGTTTGGGAAAACATATTGGTTATGCTGCAAAATTGACGCAAAACAATGAGGATGAGTATTTTAATGGTCAGTTTAATCAATCTTCAAAGGGTGTTTTTATTGCTTTATTGGGAGATCCAACATTGCCCATGTTGCCAGTAAACTCGGTCGAAAACGTGAAGGTTCAATCTGTAAATGGAAACGTAAAAATTTCTTGGAATCATGCTAAAAAACGCGGAGTTTACTATGTTTATCGTATTGATACAATGAATTTCAAATACGAATTAATCAATCAAGGTTGTGGAGGTGTTTCAACTACAACCGATTCGTTTATAGTAGATGAATGCAATTTTAAATCAGGGAAGTATCTTTATGGTGTTGGAAATGAAATCCTAGAACAAACAGGATCTGGAACTTATTTTAATCACAGTATGTTGGCATTAAGTGAAATACAACACACCAACGACGTGAAAAAACAAGCTATTGAAATATCCTTAAGTCCCAATCCATCCAAAGGTTTGGTGAAATTAAACAGTTCAAAAACTTTTGTTCTCGAAACTGTTAAAGTTTACAATTCCATTGGGTCTTTGATTATAGAGTTAAATTCTAAAGATGTATTATCGTTAAATAGCAATGAATATAGTATAGATTTAGGTGGTCAGCCTGAAGGTCTTTATTTTATACAAATTAAGACGGATAAAGGTGTACATAATTTTGAACTTATATTAAATTAAATCATCAATTTACTGAAAATATTGTGTTTGAAAATGAAAGTTTGTTTATTTTCGCGCCCTATTTGATTTAATTGAAATTGATACAGAACCTATGAATAGTAATAGTATAGTTTATCTGGTTCCTGCGCTTGGTATCGTAGGACTCATTGTGATGGCGGTTAAAAGTGCTTGGGTAACCAAGCAAGACGCTGGAGACGAAAAAATGCAAAATTTGGCATCCAAAATTGCTGCGGGTGCTATGGCATTTTTGAAGGCAGAGTGGAAAGTGTTGGCTTATTTCGCTGTAATTGCAGCAGCTTTACTTGCTTACAGCGGTACCGTTCATGAAGTTAATGGAAAAGAGATTCACTCACACTGGATTATTGCAGTAGCATTCTTAATTGGTGCATTCTTTTCAGCTTTGGCTGGTTACTTTGGTATGAGAATCGCAACTCAAGCGAATGTTAGAACAACACAAGCGGCAAAAACGAGTTTAGCACAAGCATTGAAAGTAAGTTTCAATGGTGGTACCGTTATGGGACTTGGAGTAGCTGGCTTAGCTGTTTTGGGTTTGGGTGGATTGTTTATTGCATTCTACCAAATGTTTGTGACTAATGAGCCACAAGATGCTCATGGTTTGCAAAGAGCTATTGAGGTATTAACTGGTTTCTCCTTGGGAGCAGAGTCAATTGCATTGTTTGCACGTGTAGGTGGTGGTATTTACACAAAAGCAGCCGATGTTGGAGCTGACTTAGTAGGTAAAGTTGAAGCTGGTATTCCTGAAGACGATCCACGTAATCCTGCTACTATTGCAGATAACGTAGGTGATAACGTTGGAGACGTTGCAGGTATGGGTGCTGACTTGTTCGGTTCTTATGTAGCAACCATTCTAGCAACGATGGTTCTGGGTTCTGAAATTAAAATTACAGATAACTTCCAAGGTCTATCTCCCATCCTATTGCCTATGATTATCGCAGGTTTGGGAATAGTTTTTTCTATCGTGGGAACTTGGTTTGTTAGAATTAAAAACGATCAAGGAAATGTACAACAAGCTTTGAATTTGGGTAACTGGAGTTCAATTATATTAACAGCGGTTGCGTCTTTTGTTGCTGTTAAAGCATTATTACCAGAGGGTCCTATCGTATTAAGAGACTTCACATTCACGGCTATGGATGTATTCTATGCAATCATTGTGGGTTTAGTGGTAGGTGCTATCATGAGCTATGTAACTGAATTTTACACTGCTATGGGTAAACGTCCTGTATTGTCAATTGTAAAACAATCGGCTACAGGTCACGCAACAAATATCATCGGTGGTTTAAGTATTGGTATGGAATCAACTGTTATTCCAATTCTTGTTTTGGCCGCTGGTATTTATACTTCGCATTTCTTTGCTGGATTGTATGGTGTCGCTATTGCTGCTGCAGGTATGATGGCAACAACAGCAATGCAGTTA